>JAPKYY010000354.1 GCA_026394095.1 Acidobacteriota bacterium
GCGTGAAGTCCTGCTCGCCGAGCATGCGGAGGCTCTCGAAAACGCTCAGGGTGGGATCGTAAAAGAAGCCGGAGGCAGCCATCTTTTTCAGCAGTTCGTCCGGCAGCGTGTCATTGGCACTGCCGTGTTCGACTCCGTCGGCACCGGCCTCAAATGCGTCCTGAACATCGACGGCCTTGCTGGTATGTACAACAGTTTTGAGCCCCTGGGCCTTTGCTTCGGCACAGATCGCGCGCAGGATCTTGAGATCGAGACGCACCATCGGAGACTTCTCTGTGCCACTTTCAAGCACGGCCTTGATGCCGTCCACTCCCTTTGCTTTGAGATCCCGAACCATCTGGCGGGCTTCTGCTTCAGACTTGGGCAAGCGCACAAACTGGCTCTCACCCATTGCCTGCATGTTCTGCGGCAGGTACTTCAACATCTGTGTGGGATGTCCGCCGGCCGCGCTGAAGAGCGGGCCAACAGCATATAGTTCGGTTGCCAATACTTCACCGCTTCGCTCCCGCTTTCTGAGGTCCAACATGGAGTCGACCCAATCGCCAGTGCTTTTAACCGAGGTGATACCCGAGTACAGATAGGCCTTGAGGCGCTTCTCGTTGAGCTTGAGATCCTGGTACTTGCTCGCGTCCTCATAAATGCCGCCAGGTGCGCCGAGGTGGATGTGAGCGTCGATCAGCCCGGGTAGCAAAGTCTTGCCGGCAGCTTCGATTTCGAGGGCATTGAGCGTTTTGCCTTCAGGTGCAGTGCCAGTAATGATTTGAGCGATCTTGCCGTTCTTGATGAGAACGCTGCCGCCTTCGATCACTTTGCCCGTCGAGGTAAAGATGCGGGCATTCTTGATCAGGATCGTTTCCTTACGCGCGAGTTCGCGATCGAGCATCTTTGTCTTGGTGAGGTTCTCTTTGCTCTGGAGATTCCAGGCCCCAATCACGAAGAAGGGGGCAAGTACCGCGAGTACCCAGGCCTTTGCCCGTGGCGGCATCTTTTCGCCTTTTTCCCAACGAAACACTTTCAGCGAGATCAGCGTGCAAGCCAGTGTGGTGATGATGAGCGCCGCGACAGACTTCCAGTTATCGAGGAGGCTTTCCTGCTTGAGCAGGATGCCTTGCAGGCCGCTAACCATGTGCGTCGAAGGAATGAACTGAACCAGACTCTGCGCCCATTCGGGCAGGATCGAGATGGGCACGGTAGCACCGCTCAGCAGCATCATCGGGAAGTAAAGACACTGGATGATGATCTGGCTTTCGGCCATGCTGTTGGCAACAGCGGCAATGATTCCACCCATACTGCGCATCGCAAAATTCGCAATGATAACGAAGGCGAAAAAGCTGAGCCAGTTGGCAGGCCAGGCCATTCCGTATTGCACGATGCTCAAAACCAGCATCAGGATTACGACGGGCAGATATTGCAGAACACCAACCACCAGGCCGCTTACGAGAATTGGCAAGGCACCGGGCGGGGCCACTTTGTATCGGCGCAAGATGCCGTTTTCACGTTCTGAGATGGCGCGCAAGCCGCCACCAAAAAATCCATTACCCAAGAGGCCGATCGTCAGCACACTCGTAAGTACAGCGGCAATCGAATTGGTTTCTTTTGCCTTGCCTAGCGTGGCGAACATGAAGAAGAAGAAAAGTGGGAAGGCGTAATTGAAGAAGAAGACCGTGCGCTCGCGCATCGTCAGACGCAGGTTCGAAACTATGTGCGCAATAAAGGGTTTCATTGGCTATTCCCTCAACTTCTTGCCGGTCAGCTCAATGAATACATCTTCGAGCGTCGGCTTCTTGAGGCTGATGTCGGTCATACCCAAACCATGAGCGTCGATCCACTTGACGAGTTCCACCACTGTCTTTGCGGGTTGAAGACTGGAGGTGGTAAGGGTGAGCCGGTCGGCACTGAGCACCGTATCTGAGGGCAGGTCCTGGCCGCCGAGGGGGGCCTCCAGATGGATTTCCACTTTGGTTGTTCCCAGTGTCCGGGCCTGTATTTCGCGCGGGGAACCTTCAGCGATGATTCGGCCTTGATCAATGATCGCGACACGATCACAGAGGCGCTCGGCTTCTTCGATGTAGTGCGTAGTCAGAATGATGGTGCGCTGATCCTGTTTGAGTTCTTCGATCAGCTTGTGAATCTCGAGGCGCACCTGAGGGTCAAGCCCGGTTGTTGGTTCATCGAAGAAGACGATTTGCGGGTCGTTGACCAGTGCCAGGGCAATCGCAACACGCTGCTTCTGGCCGCCCGATAGCGTGCCGTAGTAGGCATTTTTCTTTTCATCGAGCTGCAGCCTGCTGAGCAAGCGGTTCTTGTCGATGTTTCGTTGATAGAAGGCCGAGAAGAGGTCGACGGCTTCGATCACCTTCATCTTTTCTGGCAAATTGTTGGATTGCAGGCAGACGCCGATGCGCTCTTTCAACTGCGAGGCATCGCGCTCGGGGTCGAAGCCGAGTACGTTTACGACACCAGAGCTACGGCTGCGGATGCCCTCAAGGATTTCAACGGTTGTTGTCTTTCCTGCACCGTTTGGGCCGAGGAGCCCAAGTACCTGACCAGCCTCGACAGAGAAGCTGATGCCACGCACGGCATCGACTTCTCCGTAGCTTTTCTTGAGGTCCGAAACAGCGATCACTGTGTCAGGCATTTGCGGCTACTGACGAGAGAGGACGTCGATCATGGCAATACAGAAAGCGGGAAGATCTTCGGGTTTGCGTGAAGTGACGAGGTTGCGATCCACCACTACTTCGGCGTCCACCCAGTCGGCCCCGGCATTGATGACGTCGTCCTTGATTGCATAGAAGCTCGTAACTTTTCGCCCCTTGAGCATACGTGAGGAACACAGAACCCAGGGGCCATGGCAGATGGCGGAGACCATCTTTCCGGCCTTGTCGATTTCATGCACGAAGGTAGTTGCGGCAGGGTGGCGCCGGATGTGATCGGGGGCGAATCCGCCGGGCGCGACTACGCCATCGTAGTCTTCTGGATTCAATTCGCTGTAGCTCTTCTCGGCGATGGCCGGGTAACCGACTTTGCTTGGATAATTCTTGCCAGCCTCGGCACCGACAAGGTAGACCTCGGCACCGGCTTCCTTCAAACGGTAGTAGGGATACCAGACTTCCATTTCCTGGTAGAGCTGATCGACAAGTACGGCAATACGTTTTCCCTTAAGTGGCATGTAACTTAGCGTACGCCAAGATTGCCGTAAATGTTCCCCGATTCAAGCTTGGCGAAGTGCTCGTAGACCATTCGTGTGATGTCTTCGACGGGCGAATTCGGTTCTTTCAGATAGGTGCCCATGACGGCCAAAATGAAGGGGCGGCCCTTCATGTAAATGATGCCTGTCTCGGTGCGTACGCCAGTGAGTTCTCCCACCTTTGATGCCACTTCAATGCCCGCGGGCACTGCTTTGCGCATGTCGTCTTTTACCAGCTTCATCATCGCAATCATTTCTGCGCTCGCTTTTGGGCTCACGGCCTTACCGTCGTAGATGAGCTTG
>JAPKYY010000115.1 GCA_026394095.1 Acidobacteriota bacterium
AAGAAGACGTAATCGCCGCAACCACCGGCCTCACCGACGACCAAATTTGGCAACGCCCCCATGGCCTCACACCCGTTGGCTTCCACATCCGCCACATCGCCGAATCGATCGACCGCCTCCTCACCTACGCCGAAGGCCGCAGCCTCGATGAATCCCAACTCAGCACCCTCAAGGGCGAACTCACCGAGACACTGCCCCTGCTCTCGTTAATCGTGATCCTCGAGCAGCGGCTCAAGGAGGCCCGCCTGCGCGTAAACGCCATTCGTCAGGAAGACCTGACAATCATTCGCGAAATCGGCAGGGCAAAAATCCCTTCTCCGCTGGGCACCATCCTCGCCCACATCGCCGAGCACACCCAGCGCCACCTCGGCCAGCTCACCACCACCGTTAAGCTGATCCAATCAACCCAGGCCGGGAACCCCGCCTAGGCTCTTCGCCTTCCGCACCGCTCGCCGAATCGCCTCTGCCAACACCTCAGCCGCAGCAATCCCCAGCGCATTGATGTCGATCGCCGGCAAGGCACCGGTGGAGAGGCTAAAGATCGTATCGCCATCACGAGTTGTATGAACGGGCGAGATCGCCCGAATCACACCAGCCTGCGCCAATTGGGCCAGCTTGGTTGCTTCTACTTTGGTTAGCCGCGCGTTGGTTGCCACAACTGCCAGCGTCGTATTGCCGCCCTCAAACTTTGCCTCCGCCCCATCCAGCATCAGCCGTGCAGTATTTGCGAAACCCTTGCCGTCCGGCGTCTTGCGAGCCCCTGCCAGTACTTTCCCCTGAGCGTCCAGCACATCTCCAAACGCATTCACCGCCGCCATTGCCGCAACCTGAATCCCGGCAAACTTGCCGCTCAGGTTCCACACGGCTGTCCCGAGGCCGCCCTTCATGGCAAAATTCATTCCGTTGATCTTGCCGACGGTTGCGCCCGTCCCGGCACCCACATTCCCCTCTTCGATTGCAGCGTGGGGCTTTGATGCAAAGGCAGCCGCGGCTGCCGCCTCACCCATTTCACGCGAGGGGCGTGCGTGTGCGTTTCCGATGCCCAAATCGTACAGAATGGCTGACGGCACAATCGGAATCCGTGCACTGCGCATATCGAATCCAACCTCATGCTGCTCGAGAAAGCGCCTTACACCGCTGGATGCTTCAAGCCCAAAGGCACTCCCACCAGACAATACGAGCCCATGAATCGTCGGTGTGATGTGCATCGGGTCGAGCACACCAATCTCGGATGTGCCGCTGGCGCCCCCGCGAATATCCACTCCTGCCGTCGCGCCACCTTCACAAAGAATCACTGTGCAGCCGGTTATTCCTTCAAGGTCTGTGGCATGTCCTACCCGGATGCCGCTGATCGCCGTAAGCCCATTCACGAACGGTATGCTAGCATCAAAACGCTAAGCAAACCATAAGGGGCCAAGCCGGTTGCTCGACTATCTCAAAAGCCCAGTACAGAGTTTTCAAGACTTTCTCTACCTTGCTGCACGCAGCATTAGAAACGTCACGAAGCCTCCGATTTACTGGAAAGACATATTGATGCAGATGGACTCGATTGGCGTAGGCAGTCTGCCTATCGTTGCTCTAATCGGGGCATTCAGCGGCATTGTCATGACGCTGCAGATGTCACGCGCCCTTGCAACTTACGGTGCCACCTCTCAGACAGGCCAGGTTGTCTCCATCAGTATCGTTCGTGAACTTGGGCCCGTGCTAACCGCTCTGCTGATCGCCGGCCGCAATGCTTCGGGCATCGCCTCTGAACTCGGCTCGATGAAAGTTACCGAACAAATCGATGCCATGCGCGCCCTTGGCACCGACCCCATCCAAAAGCTGATTGTCCCGAGGCTCATCGCTACTGCTTTCATGCAGCCTCTGCTTACAGCCATTGCCGATTTCGTCGGCCTTCTTGGCGGCCTCATTATTGCGGTTACGGTAATCGGCAATACGGCAAACCAATATTGGAGTTCAGCGATCGACATCCTCGCCATCAACGACATGGTGCAGGGCCTGATGAAGCCTTTTGTATTTGCGATCGTCATCTCACTGGTGGGTTGTTTCTACGGTATGCGCACCTCTGGCGGTACGCAGGGCGTTGGCCTGTCGACCACCAAGGCTGTAGTTGTGTCGAGTGTATGGGTTTTCGTGATCGACGTTCTGATCACTCAAATTTTCGTGAGCCTGACCTGATGCCTGGGCCCATTCTCAAGTTTGAAAACGTCTCGCTCTCCTATGACGGCAAACTTGTGCTCGACAAGATCAACCTCACCGTTAACGCAGGCGATACTTTTATCCTTCTCGGGGCCGCCGGCAGTGGAAAGACTGTCCTGCTCAAATTGGCGATGTCCCTGATTCAGGCTGATACCGGACGCATCGAGCTGCTCGGACATGACATCACCCACCTCAAAGAAACCGAACTCTTCGGCATCCGCAGCGAAGTAGGGGTTCTCTTCCAGGAAGGTGGCCTCTTCGACTCGCTCAACATCGCCGACAACGTTGCATATCCTTTGCGCAATCAAAAGAAGCTTGCCGCTCCTGAAGATGAAATCGCTGCCCGAGTGCAGGAATCTCTCGACTTCGTGGAACTTGGCCATACACTCGACAAGTTTCCCAGTGAGCTTTCTGGCGGCATGCGCCGACGCGTGGGGATCGCGCGGGCCAACGTGACCAATCCCAAAATATCGCTCTACGATTCTCCAACCGCTGGCCTTGACCCAATCACTGCGCACACCATCATGTCGCTGATCGTCAAACAGCGCGAGCTTCGCAAGACCACTACCATTCTTGCGACCCATCGTTACCAGGATGGCGCTATGGCCGCAAACTATCACTGGGATGATGCAATTCACGATGTAGTTCGAGCAGTCCCTTATGGCACCTACGCTGCGCTCGACACCACATTCATAGTTATGAACGAGGGTCGCATCGTATTCTCCGGCACGCAGCAACAGCTCGAAACCTCTCGCGATCCCTATGTGTCACAATTTGTATTGCATCAACCTCCGCCCAAAATAGGGCCAAGTGGAGATCGAGGGCAGCAACTTTCCGTATGACTTCCAATAAAACCAGTTGGGCAAAACTCAGGGTAGGCTTGCTTGCCATGGCGGCGCTGCTCCTGCTTACGGTCTTGATCTTCTACATCACCAGCTCGAGCAATATGTTTGAGTCCACGTCAAAGGTTTTCGCCTATCTTGATACCAGCGGGGGCCTGCTCAAGAATGCTCCTGTCCGCCTGAATGGCGTCCTGGTGGGCAAGGTAACCGAAATCGGCCTCTCCGGTGAGAACCGTCAAAACCGCATCATCAAGGTAACTCTCGAAATCGAAGACAAGATGCTCGCCGCGATCCCGAACGATTCGAAGGTCACCATCGGAGCTGAAAACCTGCTCGGTGCCAAGCTGATCGCGATCAAGAAGGGCGCATCTACAACCCCGATCGTCAAGGGTGGTGAACTCCCTAGCGGATCCAGTGCCGAACTCGACGACATCCAGGCTCAGGCCTCACAAACGATTGCCGTGCTCCAGAACATCCTCACCAAGGCTGAAGGCATTGTCGGCCAGGTAGAAGCCGGCAAGGGCACCATCGGCAAGCTCCTGGTGGACGAAGAACTCTACAACCGGTTTAACAACATCATGAAAGAAGTAGAGCGCCTCTCCTCTGCGCTCAATGCCGGCAAAGGTACTCTTGGTAAGCTCTTGAGCGACGAGACACTCTACAACGACGTTCGCAAAACTCTCTCCCGTATGGATCAGATTGTTGCCGATATTCAGGCCGGGCAGGGAACGGCCGGCAAGCTACTTAAGGACGACAGCATCTATGTCGAAACCAAAGCGAGCATTGTCGAAATGCGCAAGATTCTTGCCGACCTCAACGCAGGCAAAGGTACGGCCGGGGAGTTGCTCAAGAGCGATGCGCTCGCCAAACAACTCTCGGCAACCATTGGCCGCGTAGACACCATGCTCGACAAGGTCAATCGAGGCGAAGGCTCCCTTGGTCAACTGCTGGTGAACCCCTCTCTCTATGAGAATCTCGACGGCACCGCCGCAGAGATGAAGGGTTTGATGAAAGACTTCCGCGCCAACCCCAAGAAATTCCTGCGCATCAAGCTCGCCCTCTTCTAGAAAGACTGCTTGCGCTACCTCGTTGTCAATGCGGATGACTTCGGCTTCACGCGCGACGTGAACGCAGGCATCGTCCGCGCTCATCGCGAAGGCATCCTTACCGCAACAACGCTTATGGCCAACGGCGACGCTTTTGCTGATGCTGTGCGCCTTTCTGCTGAGAATCCTTCACTCGATATTGGTGTCCATCTGCAAATGGTCCAGGGCCAAAGCCTCAGTGAGCCCGGTAGACTTCTGCCCGCCACGGTCGGCGCACTCATTGGCGAACTGTTTGCAGGTCGGTGGGACGTGCTCAAAGAACTCGAAGCACAGGTTGAGAAGATTCTCGCAGCAGGCATCAAGCCCTCACATCTGGACACCCACAAGCACACACATCTTCTTCCGCCCATTCTCGATGCAGTAGCAAGAGTGAGCGAGAAGTACGCGATTCGCTGGGTTCGCAAGCCTTTTGATCTGCCTCTCGATGGCCGCCGTGCGAGTTGGAAAACTCGTGCCGCCTCGTTTGCCATGAGCCGCTTGCGAGGGCATTTCGACAGAGTCCTCGCGCGGCACGGTGCGCTGGCTACCAATCACTTTGCGGGCTTCCTTTGGACGGGCGACTTCTCGGCTCAAGACCTTGTTCAGCTTCTCGAAGCGCTTCCGCAGGGCTCGACCGAGTTCATGTGTCATCCCGGAATCCTCGGTGAAGAATTGCGTGCTGCCCCAACACGGCTCAAAGAAAGCCGTGAACTTGAGCTGCGCGCGCTGACCGACCCCAGCGTCCGTCAGGCAATCACCGCTAGCGGGATCAGGTTGGTTGGCTACAACGATCTACCGAGGTAGAAGAATCCGGAAGGCAGCCCCGGACTGGTCTTCGCGATTGGCGGCAGAAACACTTCCGCCCTGGCTTTCGACAATCGAGCGCACGATGTGCAAGCCCAGGCCCTTATGGCGTGGTGTTGTCGTAAAGCCTGGCTCAAACAAACTTGGCAAGACCCGGGCTGGAATCCCCGGCCCGGTATCGAGCACTGTAATTTCAACCCCATCTGGCCCGGTTCTCGCAGTTATCGAGATCGTCCCACCCTGCGGCATCATGCGTGCAGCATTGAGAAAAAGATTCAAGAGCACACGCTCCCAGGCTCCACGATTTCCCACAATCTGCAGGTTGGGTTCGATCTCTGATACGACGATGATGGCGGGGCCATGAGAGGAGATCAGGTAGTCCATCAGAAGAGCTTCCACCTGCTCGATCACCCGCTCGGCGTCGGTGAGGCCGCCTTGTGTTTCGAGGCTCTTTACGATTCGTGCGCCGTGCTTGAGCGATCGCTTGATCGTCGCGCTCAGCTTGGCATGTTTCGGGTCCAGCTTCAGGATGTCGTTCGCCTCAAAGAGCGTCTCAAAGACGTTGTTCAAATCATGAACAACTCCTGCGAGCGTTAGGTTTTGAAGGCGATCGGGCATCTTGCCTCTAACTGGTGATTTTGCGAAGCGTTGAGTAAAACTCGGGGAAGCTGACGCTGGCCGCTTCTGCCCGATGGATCTCGGACGGCCCATCGGCAACCAAAGCGGCTACGGCAAAGGCCATGGCGATGCGGTGATCGCCAAAACTGTCATACTGCGCCGCGCGAAATTTCTGATTCCCCGGCACGGTGAAGCCGTCCTCGCGCACTTCGATTTCTACACCTGCCCGCTTGAAATTCTCAGCGACAGTGGCAATTCGGTCGGTCTCTTTAATTCGTAACTCCGAAGCGTCACGAACATCCAGGCCACCGGTTGCTGCACCCAGAACGGCAAGCGTCGGAATCTCATCAATCAACTGCGCCGTAAGAGCCCCGGAGATGACGCCAGCCTTCTTTACGCTGCCGCGCACCATGATGTCGCCCACCAGTTCGCCATGCTGTTCGCCTACATTGAGCACCTTGATCTCAGCGCCAATGCTGGCCAGGTAGTCGAGCAATGCCGTGCGTGTGGGGTTCAGGCCAACTCCGCCGATCACGAGATTCGAATCTGGAATCATCAATGCTGCCGATAGAAAGAATGCAGAAGAGCTCAAATCGCCAGGCACGGTCAGATCCTTGGCCAGAAGCTTCGGGCGGCCCTTTATGGAGATCACGTTGCCAACACTCTTCACGTCGGCACCAAACATCCGCAAGGCCAGTTCGCTATGGTCGCGCGTCTTGATCGGCTCGCGGACAATGGTTTCGCCATCGCAGAACATTCCGGCAAAGAGCACGCAGGTCTTTACCTGGGCGCTCGCCACCGGCGTCGAATAATCAATCGCCTTCAGTGCTGCGCCGCGGATCTCGAGAGGAGGATACTTGCCGCCGGTGGCAATGATCGTCGCTCCCATTTCGGCCAGCGGAGTCATTACTCGCTGCATTGGGCGCTTGGAAAGCGACTCGTCCCCGTGAATGTGAGAGGTAAACGATTGCCCGGCCAGAATCCCGCTCATCATTCGGATCGTGGATCCTGAGTTGCCAGCGTCCAGCGCCTCGCTCGGGGCACTCAGGCCATCGAGGCCTTTGCCGGTAATCGAGACTTCGCTGCCCTGGTCATCGACTTCAATGCCAAGGCGCGTAAGGATGCCGAGGGTAGAGTGGCAGTCTTCGCCTGTGGAATAGCCATGAATCGTGGTCTTGCCCTCGGCAAGCCCGGCGATCATCGCCCAGCGGTGTGAAATGGATTTGTCGCCTGGAAGGCGGATAGCGCCAGAGAGACTCTTGGCTGGTTGTATGCTTTCAATCATTCTGTTATTCGACTGGATAAGGGCCGGGCTTGCCGACGCGTAGTTCTCGGCCGCTGCCGTCTTCAGCCCCAAGCGTTACCTGCACTGCGCGAGCTGGCGCACGAAGCTGGAGGTGAAACTCGACAAGTTCGCCCGGAGGGATGACATCAGGCTCGGGTGCCCCTCGCTGGATCGTAATCGATTGCTTGCCCGGAGCAAAAAACTCAAACACGATTTGCACCTTGTTGTAGGTCTTCGTACCTGTATTGCGCACACTGCCATCGGCCGCAAGCAGGGTGTCGTCAATCCTGTGCACCGAAACCTGAACGATCTCAAGCTCAGGCGTCTTGGGCTTTTTGTCCTGCGCGGGCAGAAACAGCGCGAGTGCGAGGCTGGCCAGAAGTGTTCTACGCATAGGGTGGCTGAAGGACAAGTGTAGCAAGTGCCGGGCATCTTTTTGAATCCGTTGCCGGGGGCTTCAACGTCATATCAGTGTAAAGAGGCTTCAAGTTAGTGTATACTAACTGATAACGGGAATATGCAGATTTTGAAGTACAAGTACATTCTTTTCATGGTCTTGGCAATGCCTTGGGCACTATTGGCCGACACTGCCGTCTATGAAAAAGCACGCGTTTTGTTTGAAAAGACAGATTACCCTGCCAGTGCCAGGCTCATCGAAGGGCTGAAAGATAAGTCCGGTACAGAGCTGAATTTGCTGGGTCGCGACTATTTCATGATGGGTGATTACAAAAAGGCGACAGAGAGTTTTGAGCGCGCAACCCAGCTTGAGCCGCGCACCAGCACTCACTGGCACTGGTTAGGCCGAACTTTCGGGAGGCGTGCGGAATTGAGTTCTTTTGTTACCGCTCCCGGTTATGCCTCGAAGGCAAGGCAAAATTTCGAGCGGGCCGTCGAACTGGATGCCCGCAACATTGAGGCGCTCAACGATCTTTTTGAATACTACATTCAGGCCCCCGGTTTTCTTGGTGGTGGCCTGGATAAGGCTCAAGCGTTGATCGAAAAAATTGCTGCCGTCGATCCTGTCGAACGGCATTGGGCTATGGCGCGTGTGGCAGAAGAGAAGAAAGACTTCAACACGGCAGAAGCCTCGCTGCGCCGCAGCATGGAACTAGCCCCCAAACAGATTGGCCGTGTCGTAGACCTCGCCAAGTTTGTCGCCAAGCGTGGGCGCACACAGGAAGCCGATGCGATTTTTGAGCAGGCGCGAAAAATCGAACCAAATCATCCCACCTACTTGTGGGAACGGGCTCATCTGCTGATTGAGCAGAAGCGCAACCTGAATGAAGCCCGTCAGCTTCTGCAACAGTATCTGTCAACCAAGGTCAAGCCAGATGACGACCACAGAGACGAAGCCCGCAAACTTCTCGCCAAAATCCACGGAGCCTGACGATTGAAAATCGGTGAGGTTTTCAAGTCCAGTTACGAGGCGCTGAAGGCGAACAAGGTTCGCACTTTGCTTACCTCCCTCGGCCTCGTCATCGGCAATGCCAGCGTAATTCTCGTTGTCACCATATCGCTCACCAGCACGGAATTCATCCTCGATCAGATCAAGGGCATTGGTTCAAACGTAGTCTGGGCCTATTTTGAAGCCGGCAGCCGCGACAGCGAACAGAGTGAAGCCGACTTCGTAAAACTCACCGACGTTGAAGCCGTCCGCACCAGACTGGCGGACCGTATCGTTGCCGTCACTGCCACCATGTCGAGCAACAACAGCCTCGTCATCGACGGTAAGCCTCAGGACACAAGTGTTCTCGGCGTCGACGAATATTACCCGAAGGTCCGCAACCTGATCCTGCTTTCAGGCCGCTACTTTGACGCCGAAGAAGTCAAACAGCGAACCAAGGTAACCATGCTCACCGAGCCCCTGGCTCTGCTGCTTTACGGCAGCAATCAGGCGGCTGTGGGCAAGTTGCTCAAGGTCAAGGATCACCAGTTTGTTGTCATCGGTGTCTTCCGTGAACGGGTGCAAAGCTTCGGCTTGAGCGAACTGGCGGAACGGGCCATGGTGGTCCCAATCACCGTACTTCGCTACTACAACCGTGTAGAGCGGATAGACCCCAAGCCTCATCCTGACCTTCGTGCTGATCCTCGTAGCGGCGATTGCCCTTGTCATCAGCGGCATCGGCATCATGAATATCATGTTGGTGACGGTGACTGAGCGCACCAAGGAGATCGGCACGCGCATGGCAGTGGGTGCCTCGCGCCGCGAGATTCTGGCCCAGTTTCTGATGGAGGCCGTGCTGATCTCAACCGGCGGTGGCCTGCTGGGAATCATCGTCGGAGTCAGTGGCCCCCTGATCGCGCAATGGCTTGTCCCCGAGTTTGGAGTCACCATTTCACCGATTAGCGTTGTGGTTGCCTTCTTTGTCTCTTTTGCAGTGGGCTTGGTTTTCGGTATGCTGCCCGCCAACCGGGCCAGCCAACTGAATCCGATCGAAGCACTGCGCTACGAATAGCCTGGTAACAGGCGGCCCCACTCGCGAGTCAGCATATATAATTTCCCTGACTTCTCGATCCCAAAAATGAAAAACTCCAAAGCTCTCACCGCCCTCCGATTCATTCTTGCGGCCGTTTTGACCGCGTCATACTACTCTGCGAATGCGCAGGGGAATCCCTTCGTTTGCAATACCAGCTTTTCTCCACTGGTCGTCCGTGTCGAAGGGCTTAGAGAACTTGTGGGCGATATTGTCATCACATGCACGGGTGGCAATTCAGTCGGTTCAGTTGCGAGCCCACTGCTGTCGCTCTCCGGCAATACTGCCAGCATCGCTTCGGGCGTAGTAGCTGCTCCCGGTACGGGTACGGCAGGAATCATTGGGGCTGGCGGGGCCTATACGGCACTGGCAACTCCAACCGTCCCGGCGATCAATATTTCAGTCACCGTTACCGGAACCCGCATCACCAACAGGATCTTTTCAGGCAATCTGACTGACGCGCTGCTCTTCATCGATGAACCTTCCAACCCTGCAAGCGGAGCAAGTACAGCCAATCAGAATGCCTGCCTGAATACTGGAACGACGGTGGGTACAGCCGGCGTCTGCACGGGGCAAAACTATTTCTTTTCTTCCGGTGTTGCGGTGGGTTCCGGCTACACCGCAGGCGGCGTGCCGATCAATGTCTATCAGGCACAGTATGGTGTTGGCGGCGGCTTTGCTCCTAACGAACAGACCATCACATTTGTAGGTGTGCCGGTTGTGCAGCCAGGCAGCGTCACAAGTTCCCGTGTATACCGAATCAAGAATATCCGCGTACAGGTCGCAAATGCATTCCAGGTAAACGGTCAAATTCAAGCTTTCATCTCTGTCCAGAATCCGCCAGCGAATCTGGTGCTCAACAATGCGCAGGGGGTCGTCGGTTTCGTGCAGCGCGGCCTTGTCTTTGATACCCTCTCCGGCGGCCCTTACGCGCAGTGCCTGGGCTGGAATGTGGGTACCTTCCCATCCTCCACCGTGAATGCGGCCACAGGCGCTCTGCGCTTCACCGAAGCTTATGGCGTATCCTTCAAACGGCGCGGCTTCGGATCGACCTCCCTCGACGTTCAGGATTCCGTCTTCAACCAGTTCTACCAGGCCGGATATGGACAATCTGACCCGCGAGTGAACTATAACAACGAGTCT
>JAPKYY010000670.1 GCA_026394095.1 Acidobacteriota bacterium
CCAAAGAACTTGAGGTAAGCACCACCACGGGCGATTGGTTCCTGCTGCGCATCCGGCCCTACCGTACGCTCGAAAATGTCATTGAGGGTGCCGTCATCACCTTCACCGAAATAACACTTATGAAGCAGGCACAAGAATCGCTTCGTCATTCAGAACAGACGCGTCGTCTTGCGATTGTTGTCCGTGACTCTCGTGATGCCATCCTCGTTCAAGATCTCAGTGGGAAGATCTTGGCCTGGAACCCGGGTGCCGTAAAGCTCTTCGGCTGGTCCGAAGAAGAGGCACTTGATATGAATGTGCTCGTGCTGATGCCCGACTCTCAAAAGAGCGAATACATACCCTCTCTCCGCAGGCACTATCAGGCTAGTTCGCTCCAACCACTTCTCCTCAATAAAGTGAACAAGCACGGAGAAGCAATCCGCGTTTCCCTCATCGCCTCTCCCCTCATGAACGATGCCGGCGAAACCTATGCCATCGCCACTACCGAGCGCGCGCAATCCGTCTGATTGCTAGGCCTTTAGCCAGCGGTCAAACCAGGCGAAGGCTTCCTTCTGCATGTCGGCGTCAAATTTGTGCGGGCCGTCGTAAAAGCTGGCCTTATAGCGGTCTGTCGCTCCAGCTTTCTGATAGACCTCGGTCAGAATCCGGTCTGCCCGCTCCATCTCGCTCAGGGTAAAGAGAGCGTCTTGTCGGTTGTTCAACACAAGTACCGGGTTGGGCGCAGCCAAACCCAGAATCTCAGGGTAGTCCATCTCTCTTGCCAGCCCCGGCACGTAACACATCCACGTGTGCGTGTGGCACTTGTTCAACAGATAGTCGCGCCAGGTGGTCATCATTCCGACACAGCAGGCACAACGGATCCGCTCGTCGGCACCACTGAGCATTACCGTACGAAGCCCTCCCCCGGAAAGTCCAGCGCATCCAATTCGGGTGGCATCCACGTCTGGCCTGGAAGCCAGATAATCCACCGCCCGCTGGTCATCATTGACAAAGATCCCCGGCCAGGTCATCCCCGAACAAGCCAGACTCTTGGCCATCAAATTCTCGTGAGCTCCGGCAAACTGGTTATAGCGCACGATCTCATCTTCGGCTTCCGGATTGGCTTCGACGTTGTTGTTCCTGATGTATGGCGGCACATCAGCCAGCCTCACTCGGCGGCTCCCAAAGGCAAAGGTATCGTGAACCAGCACGGCATAACCCCGCCTGGCTAGTTCGTTTGCCCAGGCCAGCCCGCTGTAGTACTGATTCTGATGGCGTATCATCGCCGGGTGCGGATCCTTCGACATCCGTGTAATCTTGCGCAGCCCAAAATACTTGTTGCCCCCATGGTCATGCAGCCCAACTATCCCCGGCAATTTGCCGCGCGTCCCAACCGGCTTGATCAGGAGCGCCTCCGTGGCCGGGCCATAAGGCAGTTGCCACTGCAAATGCTCCATCAAAAGGCCATCAAACTCAAACTGATGCTGCACCTGCGCAACCGGCGTGGGCGACGCTGCAGGGCTTGCAATCAACTCCCGGTAGCGTGCCCTGGCAACCGGTCTCCACGCATTCACATCCCGAAAGGCCGGCTGGCGAAAAGAAAGCCGCCCCGGCTCGGCAACACTCTGTGCTACCCAGTCACCATAAGCACCCAACATATTTGGAGTCATTGAATCTATCTTTTAAGACTCAGGCCCGATTTGCAACCGATTCCACCAGAGAATTAATCTTTGCAATCAAGGTCTGTGCATCCAGTGGCTTGGTGATGTAATCGT
>JAPKYY010000066.1 GCA_026394095.1 Acidobacteriota bacterium
CGCGTGATGTCGGCAGAAGGCCACCGCCACTATCCCTTGCGCTCCATTCGCGGCCTGCGTCAGAGCCCCGATTTGCTATTACCCCTTGGACCCTTTTTCGATGAGTGGGGCGCCATTGTCGCAACTCACCCGATCGTAAACGACGAGACGCGTGCGGAGACTCTTGGAGCCATCATTACCGGCTCACGCAAGATCGCCGGACAGAAGGGCTACTTTCGAGCGATTCGCGGCATGCAGGAGGTACTGGGGCAATCCAGGGTGCAGGCCTTGCTGAAGAAGCTGCCCAATTCGGTGCGTAAAGATTATGAAGATGCTGAGCTTCGCAAGGCCGTGGCGATCTCGCGCGAGAGCTTTGAATCGAGTATGAAAAAGGCACTGCACGCTGCCCTCTAGCGATAGGCCGGTATGCCGGTGACGGCTTCGCCAATTACGAGTGTATGGATGTGGTCGGTCCCCTCGTAGGTCTTGACGCTTTCGAGGTTCGCCATGTGGCGCATGATGGGGTACTCTTCCATGATTCCATTTGCCCCTAAAAGATCTCGGCTGGTGCGCGCACAATCAAGAGCAATTGCGACATTGTTGCGCTTGAGCATGGAGACTTGCTCGGGCTTCAGGCGGCCCTGATCCTTGAGTCTGCCGCAATGCAAGGCCAGCAATTGTGCCTTTGAGATCTCAGTGATCATGTCAGCGAGTTTTTCCTGAACCAGTTGGTGTGATGCGATGGGCTTCTGATCGAATTGTCGTCGCGTGATGGTGTACTGTCTTGCGGTCTCAAAGCAGTCCAGGGCAGCGCCGAGGACGCCCCATCCGATGCCGTAACGAGCTTGTGTCAGGCATTGCAGCGCCGCCTTCAGGCCTTTCGCTTCTGGCAGTACATGACTGGCCGGGACGTGGCAATCCTGAAAGTAGAGGCTGGAAGTTACAGAGGCGCGCATCGACATCTTGCCGTGCAGGTCGCTGGTGGAAAAACCCTTCATGCCACGTTCCACTACAAAGCCCTGTATTCCCTGAGGCGTTCTGGTCCAGACAACGTTTAGGTCTGCGAAGCCACCATTGGTGATCCAGGTCTTTTCACCGTTGAGAACCCAGCCGTCGCCATCGGGAACTGCCCGGGTCAGCATGCCTGAAGGATTAGAGCCAAACTCGGGTTCAGTGAGCCCGAACGCTCCTACCAGTTTTCCTTCAGCCAATTCCGGTAACCAGCGGCGCTTCTGTTCTTCTGTGCCAAATTTGTGGATTGGAAACATCACCAGCGCACCCTGAACGCTGGCAAAGCTGCGAACGCCAGAATCGCAGCGTTCCAATTCCTGCATGATCAGGCCGTAATCCACATTGGACATGCCTGCGCAGCCGTAGCCTTCCAGGTTTGCCCCGAGAAAGCCCATATCTCCAAAGGCCGGAATCAATGAATTCGGAAACTCACCTTTTGCATAGGCTTCGCGAATCAGTGGTTGAATTTGTTCGGCAACAAAGCGGCGGGCTGAGGCCCTGACCAACTTCTCCTCATCACTCAACTGAGAGTCGATATCGAGATAGTCTGACGGGGAGATTGAGCTGCTCATCACACCTTCATTTTGATGTATTTTTCCAGTCGATTGAGCGCTTCTCCGAAATTGAGACGACCCAGGCCCACACGAAAGTGGTCTTCCCAGGCCTCGTACACTTTCGAGGGCAACAGCATGACACCCCGGGCAGCGAGAACATGCGTGTGGCGTGCGACGAAGTCTTCCCATACCGGGAGGTTCGCGGCGATGATGTCCCGGCAGCGTTTTCGTAGTAGCTCCCCGCTCTTCATTGCGATGATCGAAAGGCGCTCTGTTGGCGCACTGGCGCAGATGGTGGTGTAGTCTTTGTAGCGCTGGATTGCTGCCATCAATTCTTTATCCTGAGTGGCAACCCAACCGCAACGCAGCCCGGCGAGGCCATAGGCCTTCGACAAGCCTGCAATCGAAACACCTTTGCTGTAGGCAGAAGCTGCGGCTTTGAGTGAGGCTGAGTTCGTCTCAAGCCCCCGGTACATTTCGTCGGAGATCAGCCAGCATCCGCATCGTTCGGCCAGCTCGCAGACCTCTGCCCACTCCGCAGCAGTAGGGTGCGCCCCTGTAGGGTTATGCGGGAAGTTTACGACAAGTGCCTTCACGCCATCGAGCTTCAAATCGGAAGGGTCAAAGTGCCAACCCTCTGAACTCTCTTTAGGGCTCCACCGCTGCACGTCACAGCCAATTTCAACTGCGATTTCATAAAGAGACTGGTAGCCGGGGCAGGTTGCGACAATCTTGTCTCCTGGCTTGAGCAATGCGCGCATCGTCAGGTAAATCGCCTCTTCCGGTACTGCGGTAATTACATCGATGCCACCGTAATCGTTTGCGATCAGGCTTCGCAGTTCCGGGTGCCCTGCTGTTTCGGTGTAGCCCAATTTCATCGACCCCCATGCTGACAAGTCTTCGGCGCTGGCAAAGGCGAGCAGTTCCGGGATGGTGAGCGATTCGCAGTCCGAACTGGCTAAATGCAGGGCTGGCTGGAATTCGTATCTGGCGAAGAATCTTTCCAGCAGGAAAGGGCGCAAGGTCATGGATTTAGGATGGCGCAAAAAGTGTGCGAATAATTGCCGGGTTGCGGCACTACATCCTTGCACTCTGATGTTTCGAATGATCCGACTTGCCGCTTTGGCTTATGCGCTTGGTCTTTACGGCCAAAACGCAGGCCAGCAACAGCTCGACCAGGGCTATGCCCATTTGAAGGCAGCGCGCCTGGCCGAAGCCCGGCTTGCGTTTGAAGAGGCGCTGAATCTTGCGCCCGACCTTGTCAATGCTCGTCTCGACTATGCCTATCTGCTTCTTCGCCTCGGCGAAACCATCGCGGGCCGGGATCAGCTCAAGATGGTTTTGAACTCCCGATCACAAGATGAACGGCTCTCCCTCGAGTATGCTTATCTGGCCTATGAGACGGGCAAGCGGGCAGAGGCTTTTGAAGTTTTTCTTCGTCTGCAAAATGCCAAAGACGATGTCATCCGCAAGCAAGCCATCGAGACCTGGACTCGCCTGGACGCAGAACTGCGCGCAAGCATCGCCCGCTGGACAGAAGCCGCCGCCAGGACACCAGACAGCTACAGCGTTCACGAAGAACTCGCCAGACATCTCGAAGACCGCAACGATTGGGTGGCCGCCGCTGCCGAGTATCGGGTTGCTTTCGGCCTCAAGCCAGACAAGCGGCGATTCCTGCTCGATATTGCTCGTGTCGAGCAAGAGGCTTTGCGTCCCGACTACGCGAATGCGGCTCTGATAGCAGCCTCGCGCGGTACCCCGGTTATGGTGGCCGAGGAGGCTCGGGAAATTCTCCTGCCGCGCTATCCCTACGTTTATGAATTCGAGCTGGCCGTTGAGATGGATCCTCTCAATGTGCCTCTGCGGCGCGAACTTGGCTTCCTGCTTCTCAAGATGAATCGCGAGAAAGAGGCAATCTCTGTTTTTGAAAAACTCCTCAAACTTGCACCAGATGATGCGCTCAGCGTGGCGCAGCTGGCCTTCCTCAAGGTGAGCCGACTCATGCCTGCGCCTCAAGCCGAGAGTGGCCTTACGGCGGTGAAGGAGTTGGCTGATCGAAGCCTGGAGAAGGGCTACCTCAAAGATGCGCTCCGGTACCTCGAGCAACTGCATGAGACCAATCCCGGGGATGACGCAACAACGTTGCGGCTCGGTTGGACCTACAACATGCTGAAGCTGGACCGCGATGCAGTGCGGTGCTTTGATATTGCCCGTCGAAGCCAGAATGCAAAGCTTGCTTCCGAGGCGGACCAGGCATATCGCAACCTCCGCCCTTCGCTTGCCCCGGTTCGCACCACCACCTGGATATTGCCCTTCTATTCATCCCGCTGGCATGAAGTCTTCACCTACGGGCAGGCCAAGATGGAGTTTCGTTTACCCACCTTGAAGTTGCGCCCCTATCTGTCGACTCGATTTATTGGTGACCTCAATAGGAATGGAGGTCGCCTCCGCGGGCCGCAGGGACAAGCCGCCCCACAGGCGCTCAGCGAAAGCGCAGTGGTATTGGCCGGCGGGCTGGCCACCGCAAGAAAGCATGGCTGGATGGCCTGGGGTGAGGTGGGTGGCTCCTGGCAATACTTCGCCAAAAGAAACAACACTGCAACCATTCGGTCTGACTATCGGGGCGGAGTAAATTTCGCCCGCGGCTTTGGCGCAGCCAACCTGGGCAGTGAAGGCGGGTGGTTTGCCAGCACAACGGTGGATGGAGTCTTTCTCAGCCGCTTCGACAACAACACCCTTTTTTATGGGCAGAACAGGATTGGCTATCACGCCTCGAGTGCACCACTGCAGTTTTACATCAATCTGAATCTGACGACGGATCTGCGTCGCATGGACTGGGCCAACTACTACGAATTCGGGCCAGGCGTGAGGTGGCGTGCACCGGGCATGCCCAAGTCCCTATATCTTTTTGCCGACTTCATTTATGGCCGTCACATGTTGAAGGGTGATCCATCGCGCGCCCGCCGTTTCACTGATTTTCGAGCAGGAGTCTGGTATGCGCTTACTTATTAATGTTTTGGTTCTCGCCAGTCTCGCGGTGCATGCCCAGACTTTTGATATCGACGGAGCAGCG
>JAPKYY010000403.1 GCA_026394095.1 Acidobacteriota bacterium
CTACGAAACAAAGGATCTTGGACAGTATGTTGATCACTGGATAATGCAATCAAAAATGAAAAAGGCGGTGGGAAAAATCCCACCGCCAGAGTTTGAAAGATAAGGCGACAACTTAAACTTAGCTGCGGCGACGAGCGGCAGTTGCAAGAGCGACCAGGCCAGCACCGATGAAGGCGATGGTGGAGGGCTCAGGAACGGTCTCGTTGGTGGGCAGGGTGTAGTCGACGAGGAAAGCGCCGTCGAAGATTGCCTGCTGAACCGTTGCACCAGCTACGTTGGTTACGGAGTTGATCGTTACGCCGATCAGGAAGTTGTTCACATAGTCACCGTAGGATGCAGGGGGGACGCCAGTGATCTGGATCAAAGGATTGGTGGTCGAACCGCGGGTAAAGTCACGGTTGGTTACCAGAGCGTCGAATGCTGTTCCGGGAACGGCGAGGGTGTAGTTGATGGCGAGGCTGGCAGGATTACCAGGATTGAAAGGATCAACGGCAACGTTATAGTCGGTCGACTGAACGAATGCAATACCGTTGATGGTGCCGAGGTTGGCTTCAAGAACGCCAAAACCAGGGCAGCTCAGTGTGCTGGTGTTGCCGGCGGCTACGAAGTTGAGGTTAGAACCGATTGAGGTCTGAACGCAGCTGATAACCATTTGAGCTGCATTGGATGCAACGGTCATGGTGAACATTGCTGTCGCCAAAAGTAGAATTTTTTTCATGAAAAGTATCCCTCCTAAAGGATGTCTCGTTGGGGGTAATGGGACTTCCCTACTACCCTCACAAAGAAAGTATAAGAATTGTACTAGTCTCCAGTCAAGCGAAAAGTGGTATTTTCTCACTCGAAGTTTAAACTAAAGCGTTGAAAGTACTAGCAAATGGCATATGCCGTGCGATTGTAAACAAACCTTCATCGGCTCGTTACACTGCTGGCACAATTTAGTACCATTTCGGTATAGAGAAATTGTACTGATGCTTTTCTTTCGACTTTTTCTTCTCTCAGGCTGCCTTTTACTTCGCCCGTCCCAAGCAGCTCCACCCAAGCCTTCCCAGCTGGATGATTCCGTAAACTGGAAGACGCTCACGGGGCAAAGCCTTATGTTTCTGGGGATCCAGCACGGATTCCGGCTCGCTACCGAACCTGGTACCAGAGCCGGACTCGGTGGACCCTTCTGGAGGGGCTATTACAACTCCCTTTCAAACCTGCATGGTTGGGCAGATGGCGACCGGTTCTATGTGAATTACGTCGGCCATCCGATCCAGGGTGCGGTTTCCGGGTTCATCTGGGCCCAGAATGACGGCAAATACCGAAAGGTAGAGTTTGGTAACAACTCTCAGTACTGGAAAAGCCGATTGAGGGCAACGGCATTCTCCTGGGTATACAGCACGCAATTTGAAATTGGACCCTTAAGTGAAGCATCAATCGGCAAAATCCAGAGCCGCTACCCACAGCAGGGCTTTGCCGACCACGTGGCAACTCCTCTGATTGGACTCACCTGGCAGATGGCAGAAGACGTGCTCGACCGATTTGTCATTCGCCGTTTTGAAGACCGGGTTGAGAATGCATTTGCCCGGATGATGGTGCGAGGTTGGCTGAACCCAAGCCGCAGCTTTGCCAACCTGATGCGCCTCAAGGAACCCTGGTATCGGGATTCCCGGGGCGGAATCTGGGTTCATCGTAAAGGAATGTCGCCGTATCGCAAGCCACCGGCCGAGAATCTGCCCGAAAGGGACTTTGCTCCCTTTGAATTCACTACCGCCTCACAGTTCAGCCTGAGCCCCGGGCCGCGTGAATCTCTGGGTTGCGTGGGCGGCATGGGGACAGCGCAGTGGAATCTCTCATCCACTTTCAGTTGGGTAGCCGAAGTCGGCGGCTGTAAGATGATCGACCAGAAGCAGAATCTGTCTGGCGACATCATGAGTTATATGGTGGGCCCCCGATGGACAGATCGCGAGGGGCGCTGGATGCCCTATGTGCAGATCCTGGCCGGGGGAAAGCGGGTCACGATCGACGAAGTTTTCCCCGACAAGAAGGCAGAACTGGAGCGACAGAATCCGGGGAAACCGCTTGGCTACGAATTTCATCCGCAATGGACGAAGGTGAACCAGGCGAACGGATTCAGCATGAGTGTGGGAGGTGGCGTCGATTATCAGATTTCTCGTGCGGCGACGTGGCGGTTGGCTAGCGTAGATCTCAGCTACGCCTGGTTACCAAAGCCGGAATTGGCGTCCTATCCCACGACGGTGAGAATTGCGATGGGAATTACGCTTCGGGTCGGCAATTGGTAGGGCGGGATCGCAAAGCCGCTGCATGGACAAACAAATCCTGTGAAAGAATATCGCAATGAGCAGTACCAGGCACACTATTTCAAAGGATTCGAAAGCCACCTAAATGCCCTACGCACCCAATGATCAGGTACAGATTGCGCTTATCGGCTCTGGCGGAATGGGCCAGGGCGATGCCCGTAATGCCACCGCCCAGCCAGGCACAAAGTTGATTGCCGCCTGCGACATCTACCAGAGCCGCCTCGAACGCATGAAGGAGACCTATGGGGCCAGCACATTCATCACACGAGATTATCGAGAGATTCTGGCCCGTAAAGATGTCGATGCCGTGATCGTTGCGACGCCGGACCATTGGCATTCCCGCATTACGACTGAGGCATTGAAGGCCGGTAAACATGTCTATTGCCAGAAGCCAATGGTGCAGAAAGTGGAAGAAGGCCCGGGGGTGATCGCAGCAGAAAAGGCCAGTGGCAAGATTCTGCAGATTGGCAGCCAATACGTGAGCTCGCACGTCTTTGTGAAGGCTCGCGAACTTTACCAGCAGGGAGCCATCGGCGAATTGAATCTGGTGGAAGCCTGGCTCGACCGAAACTCGGCGCTAGGGGCCTGGCAGTATTCCCTTCCCGCCGACCCGAATGAAAAGGATATCGATTGGGACCGCTTTATCGGACATGCGCCGAAGCGGCCGTTTGAGCCAATCCGGCTCTTTCGCTGGCGCAATTATGGCGACTACGGTACTGGCGTGGCAGGGGATCTCTTCATCCACCTGCTGAGTGGCCTGCACACGGTTACCGGGAGCATTGGGCCAACCAAGGTCTTTGCCAGTGGAGGAGTTCGTTTCTGGAAAGACGGCCGCGACGCGCCCGACGTCATGCTCGCGATTCTCGATTATCCAAAGTCGCGCCAGCATCCAGCCTTTACCCTGAGCCTGCGGGTGAACCTTGCCAGCGGTATTGGTCAGGAATCTTTTGGCTTTCGTTTCTACGGCAGCGAAGGGATCCTCACGACGAGCTATTCGAGTCTGCGGCTTGAGAAGCACCCTAGAGATACGGAACCGGGCTACACGATCAATACTTTTGCGAAAAAGGATCAGGATGCCTTCCTCACGAAATACCGCCAGCAGTATCCGCCGAAGCCTCCATCGGTGACTTCAGACAGCGAATTCCGATTTGCCCCGAGGGCCGACGCGCATCAACTTCACCACGAAGCTTTCGCCAAGGCGATCCGGGGCGGCGGGCCTTCGGTTGAAGAACTCCGCTTTGAGGTAACAACGTCGAACGCGGAAGCCCGGCAATGGGCAAACCAGGGCCTGCGGCTTGTCTATGCGTTCAACCACCCAGAAGCTGCGGTCTCCTTTCGCAAAGCCACGGAGCTGGATCCAAGCTGCGCCATGTGCTGGTGGGGACTTGCCTTTGCACTCGGCAACAATATCAACTCACCCCTGATGCCAGAGAATGCCAAGCCCGCCTATGAGGCCGCCCAGAAGGCACTGACACTGCAGGGGAATCCTCGGGAGACCGCTTATATTCGTGCGCTTTCCCAGCGATATGCAGTTGAAAACCCCAGTGACCGCTCGGCACTGGACAGGGCCTATGCCTTTGCTATGCGTCAAGTGTCGAAGGACTTCCCGGATGACCTTGATGCCATGACCCTGAGTGCCGACGCACTGATGAACCTGACTCCCTGGAAGCTCTGGACCCGGGATGGCAAGCCCAACACTTACACACTCGAAATCGTAGAAAAACTGGAAGCCGTCATGCAAAGGGACCCTCGCCACATGGGGGCAAATCACATGTATATCCACGCAGTAGAAGCCTCCCCAACCCCAGAACGCGCCCTTGCCAGCGCTGCCATCCTTGCCAGCCTGGCTCCATCCAGCGGCCACCTCGTACATATGCCTGCCCACATCTACACGCGTACTGGGGACTATGAGCAGTCAGCTGCGCTAAATCTCAAGGCGGCCGCACTCGACAAGGCCTATTTTGAAAGCGTCGGTGGGCCAACTTACTACACGCCCTACTGGTATCACAATCTGCATTTTTTAAGTTCAGCGCTAACGATGATGGGTCGCTACGAGG
>JAPKYY010000230.1 GCA_026394095.1 Acidobacteriota bacterium
GCATCTGCTGCGTCGGCAGGTTTTTCGAGAATTAACTCGGTTCCGCTATCCGTCAGTACAACGGTGGTATCGGCGGCAAGAACTCCTTCACTAGAATCAAAGCTTGTAGCTGCCGCCTTCTCTTCTGCCAGCCGTGATACGTATTCAAATGCAGATTCAGCCGGAGAGCGAAGCTCTGGAATCTCGGAAGGTCGCACCACAAAGGGGAATCCAGCCTGAGTCAAAAGGGCGGCCCGGCGTGCAGATTGACTTGCCAGAATCAGCTTGAAGCCATCGATAAACGGTGAAGTTTTCACAGTTGCAATTTTACCGGGCCAGCGGTGTGTCATGCCTGCTACAATCCAATTCGTTGAAGCAAATGGACAAGGCTCTGCGGTTATTGGGGAAGTTAAAAAACGAAGTTGTTGGCAATGAAGAACTTGCCCGCGCAGCTTGGCGTGCAGCTGTCGGAGACCGCATTGAGGCTCACGCCAGATTTCGTGAATTGATTAGGGACCGCATCGTCGTTGAAGTCGATGACCGGGTCTGGCAAAGCCAGATGCATACGTTGGAAAAGCAAATTCTTGCAAAGTTGTCGCGGCTTCTGGGCAAAGTCGTTGCGCGCCAAATTGAATACAGGATCGCGATTCCAAAGCCAGGCCCCCAGATGGTGGGTGCGCCAGATTTTCGCTTGGAACCCAAAGACGCTGAGGCAGGAAAGATTGGTGATCCGGGATTGCGACGAATGTATTTGAAGTCCAAGCGGCGCGCCTCTGGCCAGTAGACTCCAAGCAATGAGAAGATCTTGAGAGATGCAATTTAGCAAAGAAGACGTCCGGAAAGTGGCCAAATTGGCAAATCTGGAATTGACTGACTCAGAAGTGGAACGAATGGCGCACGATATGGCTGAAGTTTTGACTCATATGGAGCAGCTTTCGGCCCTGGATACTTCGAGTGTCCAGCCAATGGCACAAGTCTTGTTTGAGGCCCCGGCAACGGCATCCTTAAGGGAAGATGTTGTTCGGGATCGGACATTGTTGGGTACTGAAGAAGCGCTTCGCAATTCAGCATTGAGCGGGGCCGGGCATTTCAAAGTGCCCAGGGTAATTGAGCGCTAGAAGGAATGCGAAGTATGGAAAATCTTGGCAACTTGACAATTGCGCAGCTTCAACAAGGCCTGCGTTCGAAGAAGTTCAGTGCGGTGGAAATAGCTCGTGAAGCACTTCGATTTGCCGAAGCTGAAAATCCAAAGACGAATGGGTATCTTAGCTTCAGTCCTGAATTGGCAGAGGTAGCGGCCAGCATTGTGGATGCGAAGATCGCCAGGGGAGAAGAGCCTGGGCTTTTAGCTGGAGTACCAATTGCGGTCAAGGATGTACTCTCAACGAAAGGTGTGAGAACCACTTGCGCCTCACGGTTGCTTGAGAATTATGTGCCCGCCTATGACGCTACCGCTGTCGATCGCCTTAAGTCGGCAGGAGCTTTGATCATCGGGAAAGCCAACTGCGATGAATTTGCCATGGGGTCTTCGAACGAAAATTCTGCATTCGGCCCTGTACGAAATCCTGTTGCTCTAGACCGCGTCCCTGGCGGCTCAAGCGGTGGTTCTGCTGCTGTTGTTGCACAAGGCACAGCCATTGCCTCGTTGGGGTCCGATACTGGTGGTTCCATCCGCCAGCCCGCTTCATTTTGTGGCGTCGTTGGGGTTACCCCCACTTATGGACGAGTGAGTCGTTATGGTTTAGTCGCCTTTGCCAGCAGTCTGGATCACGTGGGGCCTTTCGCGCGTAATGTGTCAGATGCGGCCCTCGTCCTGGAGGCTATTGCCGGACGAGACGAGTTGGACGCAACCAGCGCATTTGCCCCTGTTGATGACTATCAGGCTGAGATGCGCAAGCCCGTAGCTGGAATGAAAATTGGTATTCCGAAGGAATACTTTGAAGGGCTGGAAGCTGAGACCGGCGATAAGATTCATGCTGGACTTGATGTGTTGCGCAAGCTCGGATGTGAAATCAAAGAAGTAAGCCTTCCTCACACGCCTTACGCCATTAGCTGCTATTACATCATCTGCACTGCTGAAGCCAGTTCAAATCTGGCTCGATACGATGGTGTTCGATACACAGCGCGAGCCGAGGCAGCAACGCTTACCGATATGTATGCCAAAACCCGAGGTGAGTTCTTCGGGACGGAATGCAAACGCCGCATTATGCTGGGTACCTATGTGCTGAGCCATGGCTACTATGATGCTTTCTATCTCAAAGCGCAGAAGGTTCGTACGCTGATTGCTGGAGACTTTTCAAACGCGCTCAAGGATGTTGATGCGCTCGTTGCTCCCGTAAGCCCATTCCCTGCTTTCAAGCTAGGCGAAAAGATGGCAGATCCCATGCAGATGTACCTGTCGGACATCTACACAATTACAGGCGACCTCGCTGGCATCCCATGCATGAGTGTCCCGTGCGGAAAAACTGCCGAGGGTCTACCCGTCGGGATGCAGATCTTCAGCGGACATTTCAAAGAAAGTACGATGTTCCGCCTGGCCTACGCATTTGAGCAGGCCGGCGGAGTTGCATAGACTACCAGGCAAGTTTGCGAAGCTTGACGGGCTTCCCGCCTTGTTCGCGGCTTTTCTGTGCGGCATCGAGGAATGCAAAAATTTCAACCGTCTCAGCGGGGTCGATTGGCGTCTTGCCTGTCTGAAAGAAACTGACAAATTCTTTGACCAGTGGCACGTAGGAGTATTCGAACTTGGTGGGTGTTTGGATAATTTTGTTGTCTTTAGTGAAAACCACTGCCCCAAAGTCGGAATAGGGACGCAGTGCGCGTACGGTTCCAATCCTGCCATCCGCCCAACGGCACGTAATCTCGTCCTGATCGGCAGAATACGTGCGAGTGACGGTTTCACAGCCCTTGCCCATTAACGTGAATAGCATCTCGGAGGCGTGGATGGCATACCAGCCGAGTTCCAGGTAGTGGTGCTCCTCAAGCGGCCCGGGGCCCCATACAACTGCACCCTTCAGGCCAGGCTGTGCAAGTGGCCCCAGGCTCTTTGCCCAGCGAAGACTGGATGAGGAAAACCACTTTACACCCTTGGCCTTTGCAAGCCTGGCAATCTCGACAGCATCTTCAAGTGTCGACGCGAGGGGTTTGTCGATAAATAGCGGTTTGCCTGCTGCGATCACAGGCCGGGCTTGTTCAAGGTGAGGACGCCCATCAACGCTTTCCAGCAAAACAGCATCCACCTTCGTGAGCAGCGTTGCGATATCCGGGACGATTTCTACCTTCCAGTCGCGTGCCAATTCTTCAGCGTATTTGTCGACCCGCGAGCTACTGGATTCGATGTCTTTGCTCCCTCCCTTGAACGCTGCAACGATGCGCGCCCCAGGAATGAAATCAGGATGCTTAGGATCGTTGAGGATCTTGCTGAAGGCGATGACGTGAGACGTATCTGTGCCGATAATGCCGATACGAATGTCGGCTGCTGTGCCAAGAATGGCGAAGAAAAACAGAAAGGAAGTAATAAATCGCATTGCGGGCATTGTACACTACGGCTTTGGTTCGACTCTCCTCACCATTGCAATTTCTCAAAGGCGTGGGGCCTACGCTGGCTGAAAAGCTAAAGGCGAAAGGCCTCGAAACCGTTGAAGACCTATTGTTTTATCCCCCATTTCGATATGAAGACCGAAGCCGATTTGTGCCTTTTCGCCAAATCAGAGAAGGTCAGAGCGGGGCGGTGCTCGCCATGGTGTCTTCTACCCGGACGAGAACATGGCGAAAGGGGGCTAAAATCCTCTTTGAAGCGGATTTGCAGGACGAGCAGGGCAATCGGTTGCAGGCTCGATGGTACAACGCAAAATATCTGGCTAGCGAGATTGTGCCTGGCTTGCGATTGGCTTTGTTTGGCAAGGCCGAATTCGATTTTCAGGCTGGGAAGATCTTTCTCGCCCATCCGGACTTTGAAATTTTGCCTGAAGACGGCGACCCCGAACTTGCGAT
>JAPKYY010000098.1 GCA_026394095.1 Acidobacteriota bacterium
GGTCAAGTGTGGAGGAAGACCGGAGCCGCCCATGATAAGCGTCAGCAAATCACTAGTGAAAAGGAAGTTGCTCCCATCACCAAGAAGGGTGAAGCCATCCTCTTCATTTCCAGAAACTCTTGGGGCCGCAGAGATATCAAAGCTCAAGTTGTTCGTCTTGATGTTGGTAATCTTTACGGACTTGGGGCTGGTAACGCCTTCTTTGCCCAGCATCTTGATTTGAAAAGCCCATTTCGTGCCGCCTGGCGCGATACCAAAAGCATCCAGTTTGAGCTGGATCGTGGCCGCTTGAGCGGCAGCGACCATAAACATGAGCAGGATGATTCGCATGGGCTAAGTCTTTCTATCGGCGGACCAAGATAAAAACTGTATTGATCCTGAAGCGAAAGTACCATCTACCTAGTTCCTTTGAAATTGGGAATAAACCTTAGCTCAAGCGGTAAAAACTGTGATGAAATGCAAGGGTCATATGTCAAAGCGCTCTTCTCGACGGGACTTCATTACTCGGTCTGCCGCGACAACGGCGACTACCGCGACAGGTCTGGCCGCCCCAAATGGTGAGACCTCAAACGGGGCGCACATCCCTGCCCTAAAAACGGCTCACACAACCAAGACCAACTCGATCTGCCCATACTGTGCAGTGGGCTGCAGCGTCACCATTCACACAATCGGCGACAAGGCTCGCAACGTCAAGCCACATATTGTCCATATCGAAGGGGACCCCGAGAGCCCGGTGAATCGGGGGACACTTTGCCCCAAGGGCGCTTCGCTGGAAGAGTTTGTTCAGAGTGACCGCCGTCTGACTAAGGTGCGTCACAGAGCGGCTGGCGCGAAGGAGTGGACCGACCTGACCTGGGAAGAAGCAATCCCGATGATGGCTTCCCGGATCAAGGCTTCCCGCGACAAGGGCTTTGTTGAGAAGGACGAAAAAGGCCGTACTGTGAACCGGCTCGGCAACGTCGCCATGATTGGCGGCTGTACAGACACAAACGAGATTAACTACCTGCTAAGCAAGTTTCGCTTCAGCCTGGGGTTACTCGCCTACGAGAACCAAAGCCGGCTTTGACACGGCCCCACGGTGACCAGTTTGGCCGCCACATTCGGACGAGGAGCAATGACCAATGGTTGGACCGATGTCGCTAATGCCGACGTCGTTCTGGTGATGGGTGGAAATCCGGCTGAGAATCACCCTGTTGGATTCCGCTTTGTGATGGAAGCCAAGCGGCTGCGCAAGGCGAAGATCGTTTGCATTGACCCGCGATTTACGCGCACTGCGGCAGTGTCTGATTGCTATGTGCCGATCCGTTCGGGCACTGACATTGCCTTCCTGGGTGGATTGATTCACTATGCCGTCGAGAGTGGCAAGTACCAGCGCAAGTATGTCGAACAGCACACCAACGCAAGCTTCCTGATCGCTGAAGGCTTCGGCTTTGAGAATGGCCACTTCTCTGGCTGGCAAGGCGACAAGTACGACAAGACAACCTGGCAGTATGAGCTGGACGCCAGTGGCAATGCCAAGACCGACCCCAAGCTCGAACACCCTCGTTGTGTCTTTCAACTGATGAAGAAGCACTACTCGCGCTACACGCCCGAGAAGGTGGCCGAGATCTGCGGCTGCACGAAGGAAGAGTTTTTGAAGGCGGCCGATCTGATCACGGTTGCGGCGGCTGAGGACAAGTCTGGCACGGTGCTTTATGCCCTCGGCTGGACACACCACTCTTTTGCCGTGCAGTTGATTCACGCGGCGGCGATGGTGCAGTTGCTGATGGGCAATATTGGGATGCCTGGTGGCGGCGTAAACGCACAGCGTGGGCACGCCAATATTCAGGGCTCGACAGATATGGGCGCCTGGAATATGCTTCCCGGCTATCTCAAGATTCCTCGTGCAAATCTGACGACGATTGAGGAGTACCTCAAGGCCAACACTCCGAAGCCCTTGCAGGCCAAGAGCCTGAATTACTGGGGCAATACTCCGAAGTTCTTCAAGAGTTTGCTCAAGGCCTACTACGGCAAGAAGGCGACTGAGGCAAATCAATACGGCTATGACTGGTTGCCGAAGATCGATGAGAAGGGTGACCATTCCTGGGGCGCTTTCTTTGACGATATGTTCCACGGCAAGCTTGAGGGGTTGATCAGCTTTGGGATGAATCCTGTAGCAAACGGGCCCAATACGAAGAAGATGCTGACGGCGCTCTCGAAGCTGAAGTGGCTGATTGTCGCTGAGAACTTTGAGACCGAGACGGCGGCCTTCTGGAAGGCCAAGACGCTTGCGGCCAAGGATTATCCGCTGGCTCTCGATGAGGCGGGGATTTCTACGGAAGTCTTCCTGCTGCCTGCTGCCAACTTCGCCGAAAAAGACGGGGCGTTTGTGAATTCGTCCCGCTGGCTGCAGTGGAAAGAAGCAGCTACAGATCCGCCCGGGGAAGCCAAGCGGGATCAGGAAATCATCGCGAAACTCTTCCTTGAGATTCGCCGGCTGTATGAGAAAGATGGCGGTGCGAACCCGGCTCCGCTGATGAACATGAGCTGGGACTACGCGAAGCCTGCTATGCCTCTGCTGAGCGAAATCGCTCGCGAGGTAAACGGGGTTGATCTGAAGACACTGAAGCAACTCAATGGCTTTGGTGAGCTTAAGGACGATGGATCGACGGCTTGTGGCAACTGGGTCTACAGCGGTTGCTGGACTGAGGCTGGGAATCAGATGGCACGGCGTGGACAGGTGGACCCGACCGGGCTGGGGCTTTATCCGCAATGGTCGTGGAGTTGGCCAGCGAATCGGCGAATTCTTTACAACCGGGCTTCGGCTGATGAGAATGGCCAGCCCTGGGACAAGACTCGCGCGCCGCTGCAATGGGATGGTGAGCGCTGGCGCGGGGATGTGCCTGACTATAAGGCTGATGCCGAGCCTGGGTCGCTGCCTGCGTTCATCATGCTGCCGGAAGGCGTGGCGCGACTCTTTGCTCCCGATTTGGTTGAGGGACCATTCCCGGAACATTATGAGCCGGCCGAATCGCCTGTGCTCAACGCGCTGCATCCTGAAGCGAGCGCCAATCCGATGCTGAAGACGTATTCGAGCGAGCCAGTAGCCTTTGGCAAGGCGAAGGATTTCCCTTACGTTGCCATCACGTATCGCTTGACCGAACACTTCCACTACTGGACGAAGCATACGAGTTCGAGTTCGGAGTTGCAGTCGAATTTCTTTGTGGAGTTGCCCGCTGAGCTTGCGGCAGCTAAGGGCATTGTTAGTGGAGACAAGGTGAGAGTGTCGTCCGCGAGGGGGACTCTCGAAGGGCCTGCGCTGGTGACCAAACGGCTTCGCACCCTGATGGTGAATGGCCAGAAGACTTATCATGTCGGCTTGCCCATTCATTGGGGTTTTGTCGGGAAAATTACCGGCCCCCTGATTAACAACCTCACCCCGAGCGCTTATGATCCCAATTCGGGTACGCCCGAATACAAGGGCTTTCTTGTGAATCTGGAGAAGATCTGATGATCGTAGCCAAACTCATCGATACCACTCTATGCATTGGCTGCAAGGCATGCGAGGTGGCCTGCCAGGAATGGAACGATCAGGAATACACGCTGGGCACCTTTGATGGCAGCTACCAGACGATGCCGGATCTTGCACCTAACTTCTGGAACTTGATCAAGTTCAACGAGGTTGAGAAGAACGGCGGGACTTCGTGGCTGATGTCAAAGTATCAGTGCATGCATTGCGCTGATGCCGGTTGCATTGCGGCCTGCCCTGCACCGGGTGCGATTGTGCAGCTTGCCAATGGCACGGTTGATTTTGCTCATGACAATTGCATCGGCTGTGGCTATTGCATCACGGGTTGCCCCTTTGATGTACCGAAGCTGAGCCCAACGACGAAGAAGGTTTATAAGTGCACGTTGTGTTCAGACCGCACGGCAGTGGGGCTTGAACCAGCCTGCATCAAGACCTGCCCGACGAACTGCCTCACGTTTGGGGAGCGGGACGAGATGATTCGAGTGGCCGATATTCGGACTCGCGAGTTGAAGGCCGATGGCTTTAAGGACGCCGGGGTTTACAACCCACAGGGCGTCGGAGGCACGAATGTCATTTACGTTCTGAACGATGTGAAGCAACCGGAGAGCTATGGTTTACCGAAAGATCCGGTGATTCCGTGGACGGTGCAGTTGTGGAAGGGGCCGATGAAGGTTCTTGGCACGTTGGCTTTTGTCGGAGCAATTCTCGGCGCGTTCTTCCACTTCGTGATTTACGGACCGCAGGACCCGGAGGTGCATGGTCATGACGAAGAGTGAGATTCGGATTCCTCGCTTTGATGCTTACGAGCGCGTGATGCACTGGATGGCGGCGCTGAGCTTTCTCTATGCGACGCTGACGGGCCTCGCGATCTGGAGCCCGAAGCTGTACTGGCTGGCCGGAGTGTTTGGCGGCGGCTTTGTGATTCGCGGGACGCATCCGTGGTCTGGTGTTCTTTTCTCGGCCGTGATTGGCTGGATGTTTGCTCGCTGGGCCAAGACGATGGGTCTCGATAGCGATGACAAGGTATGGCTGACGAAGATGGACAAATACATCACGCATCAGCATGGAGCGTTGCCGGAGTCTGGCCGCTTTAATGCAGGGCAGAAGATGTTGTTCTGGAGCCAGGTTGTCACGGCGTTGTTGCTTTTTGCGAGCGGCATCGTGATGTGGTTTCCGGAATGGATGCCGAGGAGCTTGCGATTGATCGCTATCGCGATGCATCCGCTGGCAGCAATTGGATCGATTAGCGGAATCATTGTGCACATTTACATGGGGACGGCAGCAGTGCCGCACTCGATGCGAGCGATGTTGCGGGGCTGGGTTGTACCGGAATGGGCCCGCTTTCATCACCCGAAGTGGTATCGCCAGTGGCGAGACTCAACAAACATACGATAGGATTTCAAAACATGCGATTTACCATTCTCGGTTTATGGTTCGCTGTGGCTACGTTTGCCCAAGTTCAGGCAAATAGTGAAGGCCACAAGCTATACCAATTTCATTGTGCTTTTTGTCATGGCAAAGGCGATGACGGCATGGCGGCCAATCTGGTGACGCCGAACCTGGTTCACGCCCCGACAGACTCTTCTCTGCTGAACATCATCCGGAACGGAATTCCCGGAACTGATATGCCTCCTGCGCTTGGGATGAGCGAGGACGAGATGGTGAAACTGGCCGGTTATGTGCGTTCCCTCGGGCGGACTGCGCCGACCAGCATCGCTGGCAATGCAACCAAGGGAAAAGCTTTGTATATGGGCAAAGGTGGTTGTGCGGGTTGCCACATGGTGCAGGGTGCTGGTGGCCGTATGGGCCCGGACCTTACACTGATTGGGGCTATGCGCAGCCCTTCCAATTTGCGCACTTCGGTTGTCGACCCCAGTGCGTCGATGGTGGGTGGCTGGACTATGGTGCATGTAACTTTGAAGACTGGCACCAAGGTACATGGCATCCGCCTGAACGAAGACAACTTCTACATCAGCCTGCGCGACGGCAAGGGCAAGATGCAGACGGTGGCCAAAGCTGATGCCACCAAGATTGATCGCGACATTACAAAATCATCCATGCCTAGCTACGAAAAGGTTTTCACCTCAGACGAAATGACCGACCTGATTGCTTACCTGTTCTCACTCCGAGGTGCACTGTGAATTTGACTGTGAAGTATCTATTCCTTTTGACGACTAGCCTTGTGTTTGCGCAGGCTCCTGGTGACTGGCTTCATTTTCAGGGCAACCAGCAGGGGCACCGTTATTCGGCGCTCAAGCAGATTGACAAGACGAATATCGCCAAGCTGAAGCCAGCATGGACGATGCAGCTCGACAAGACCGATAAGTTTGAGGCGAGCCCGATTGCCCGTGACGGTGTTCTGTTTGTATCGGAGCCGCCGAGTGACGTGACTGCCGTTGAGAGCCGCAGTGGCAAGGTGTTGTGGAAGTACAAGAGGGTATTGCCGGATAACGTGCCGTTTTGCTGCGGCAAGGTGAATCGTGGCGTAGCGATTCTTGGTGACTTGATCTTTATCGGTACGCTCGATGCGCATCTGGTGGCACTGGACGCTGCAACCGGCAACGTGGTTTGGGATGTTGCAGTGGCTGATTATAAGAAGGGTTATTCGAGCACGGTGGCTCCGTTGATCGTGAAGGACAAAGTGATCATTGGTAGCGCTGGTGGTGAGTTTGGCGTGAAGGGCTATATTGCCGCTTATGAAGCCAAGACGGGTAAGGAAGCCTGGCGGCTTTGGACGGTGCCATCGGAAGGCGACAAGGCGACTGAGACATGGCTTGGCGACAGTTACAAGCAGGGATCGGCTACGACCTGGGTGACAGGCAGCTATGACCCTGAGCTCAATACGATTTATTGGGGCACGGGCAATCCGGGCCCAGACTGGAAAGGCGACAAGCGGGCTGGGGATAATCTCTATTCCGATTCGCTGCTGGCCATTGATGCCGATAGCGGCAAGATGAAGTGGTATTTCCAGTTCACACCTCATGACGTTCATGACTGGGATGCGACGCAGGTTCCGGTTTTGGTAGACGAGATGTGGAACGGCAAGATGCGCAAGCTGGTGCTCTTTGCCAACCGTAATGCTTTCTACTATGTGCTGGACCGGACGACCGGTGAGTACTTGCTTGGAAAGCAGTATGTGCGGCAGACCTGGGCGCAGCCGGAGCTGGATGCCAAGGGGCGACCGACTCGTTTGCCGAATACCTTCCCGACCGCCACTGGGAATACGGTGTATCCGAATTCGCCTGGCGCGACGAACTTCCAGGCTCCTTCCTACAGCCCGCTGTCAAAGCTGCATTACGTGATGACTCGCGATGAGGGTGGTGTGTTCTACTCCGGAGACGATACGTACAAGGAAGGTAGCTGGTACCTGGCAGGACGCTTTGTGTCAAAGCCGGGTGAGGAAGCGACTGGCGCAATCAAGGCGATTGAGCCGAAAACGGGCAAGTCGAAATGGGAGTATCCGATGAGTGCGCCTTCGTGGTCTGGTGTGTTGTCAACGGCTGGCGGGCTTGTGTTTGCCGCTACTGCTGATGGCGACATGATTGCGCTGGATGACACGACAGGTAAGCTGTTGTGGCGCTATCCGATGGGTGGCAAGGCGTTTGCGAATCCGATCAGCTATGTGGCGGCGGATGGCAAGCAGCATATTGCTATTGCTTGCGGGCATGCGCTGTTTTCGTTTAGCGTCGAGTAGGTCAAGGTTAGGGCCGACCTAGAGTCGGCCTGCGCTTCGATTCGTAAGTTTCACTCAGGGCCTTGAAAGTCAATCTTGCGTTTTTGTCCATGACCACGAAGTCCTCTTGTTTTGTAATCGCCGGGAGTCTGACTGCTCTCAAGTTTGGTTCTGAATCAAATGATGCAATCACAAATCCACCATAGGGCAAAGGCTCGAGAAGCTGTTCACTAGCCGTTAGTTGCCGATTCGCCCTCCGGATACTCTCAACTTCTTCTTGAAATCGTGAGGCGGAATCTGCGTTCCTCGCCTGGCTGAAGATCGACAGTAGGGAAGGAACAAAATTCACGTCCCTTGGCGTTTCGATGTTCTTCGCTGAAATCTACATGTCCTTCAAAGACAAATAATCCGGAATTCACATCTATTTGAGGGACCTCAAGCACTTTGGTCGAATCATTCTTAACTGAGATGACGGGCTCAAGCCCTTCTCTTGGAAGAAGTACTGGGCGCTGCGCTGAAGCGGTGAGCCGAATTCCTGGTGCCCGGAGCAATTCGACGAAACTCTGGCATTGTGATATGGACTCTTGCGCCTGGGCTTCTTGCACACAAGAAGCCCATGTCAGGAGGATTGCCAGCTTCTTGATAGAAATGCCCATTCTGAATTCATCGGCTGGGTCAGGGTCGAACTTGAGCCACGCCGCTTAGGGCAGTACTGACCTGAGCTTCGATTGGTAAGCTTCACTCAAGGACTTGATAGTGATTCTCGAGTTTTTGTCAATTACCAGGAAGTCCTCTTGTTTTGTAATTGCAGGCACCCTTGGAGAAACCAAGACTGGCTCAGAGTCAAACTCAGCAATTACGATTCCGAAGAAAGGCAGAAGGTCTGGTCGGAGATCACCATCTGCGCGGCGCTGGTTTCCTCTCTGAATTTTCTCGGAACTGCTCTGAATCCACCAAGTGTACTCGACGTCATGTCCTGCGAATAAGTACCAGCGTTGATCCTGCTGGACAAGAGAAACCATGATGCACGTTCGTTTGGCGGGCTGGCTCGAATCTAAATTCAATTCCTTTTGCGCTTTCGAGATGCGCCAACTTCGATCAATACAAGAGGACTTAACATGCTGGACATCGTGTACTTCATAGGAGCCTAGAATATCGATTTCGCCAACGTAAACGCTGAAGACATGCTTACCTGATTTCTCCAAAGCCGCTCTCCCATAGGTATCGCTGCTACCGCTCAATGATTCCGACCAAGCGGGGCTTGGGTAACTTAAGGCGAAGCTCCTTTCTTCGCCTGGCTGAAGATCAACCGTTGGGAATGAGCACCTGCGCTTTGCTTTAGATTGGCGTAGATCTTCGCTGAAATCTATGTGTCCATGTAGGACAGAGACTCCCGAATTCGAATCGATTTGCGGGACCTCCAAGATTTTATTTGTATTGTTTTTGATATACACAATTGGCTCGAGTCCTTCTTTCGGAAGAAGCACGGGCCGCTGGGCGGAAGCGGTGAGCTTGATTCCGGGAGCACGGAGCAATTCGACGAAATTCTCACATAGAGATATCGGCTCTTGTGCATAAGCTCCCTTGGAACTGACAGCACAAATCAGTAGGATTGTTAGATTCTTTAGGGACTTTTTCATGACGAACTCCATTTTCTCTAGTTCAATTGCATCAGTGAAACATCATTTGGACCGGACTCGGAGAATTTGTGATCAGCAGAATTGTGGCTATCGATAGACTTAAAAAAATTATATGTCATAAGCCTATTCTTTTTGTATAGAAGCACGTCCAGATCTGGCCAAAGCGAGGATAGTGAGCCTCCAGAGCAAATGTAATGTGCTATGCCAGTCATTACAGTATCAATTGGAGTGGCTGCCGGACTAATCACCGAACTTGTTAACTCGCAACCAATAACTAGCGGATTAAAGACCCCATTTGTCACTAGCGACACGGTGTCCAATTCCACGTAGGCTCCAGATGCTTTTGAGTAGTACTGCACGTAAAGGTAAAATCCATTCGGAGGAATCAAAGATTGGGCATATTGCATACTGGGCAGCAGGAGAAGTTGACTTGGTAAGAGAAAAGTTTGATAATGACTTAGCTTTTTTGTGTAGTGCTTCAGATTATATCGATGACCAATTTCATGAGCTACGGTGGTTGAAATCAAGGTATTCTCAAGGATTCCATCGTTCCCGGCAGTTGCTGCAATATTGTTCACGCAGATTTTTATTGCTTGGTCAGATTTTCCAGAAACTGGCGTTATGCCGAGTTGTTGTCCAGGGCAAGAAGAAGGCACAAGCAGGATGGGATAATTTATCGGATTAGAATCCTCCTCAGTGTTCTTGTTTAGCGGAAGTGATTGGACTGAAGTACCGGCCATGGTTGAATACTGGTCGGACCGGAGATTGTGCAACTTGACGCTCAAGAGTGGATCATCATACTCATCCCTTAGAAGATCCCCATTGCTATTCGTCTTCTGCGGGAGTTCTTTTTCTAAAACCGACTTCACAGCAATCTTCATTTTGCCAATATAAGCCCCAGATTCTTGATGTCCGACATAGAAGGAGTCCAGAATGGACCCGTCGGTTCTCTCAAACTGAATATCGTCCGAATCGTTTACAGTATGAAAGCCACGATATTCGTCGTACGCTCCGTAGCCATCACCTGGAGTCACGCTTGCGGGCGTAGTCGGCAAAGAGGTTTCCCCATCCCAATATTTTGGGAAGTGAATTACCCCTAGCGCCCGCGTGGCCTTCGGTTTTTCCCATGAGTCGGCAATCCAATTGCAGTCCACGTCTATTGGTATCTGCTGAAACCCCCGCTTGTCGTTTGAATCAACAGCGCATGCTGCTTTGGGCAAAAGATTGAAATCATCGTCTTCGACATCCGTGGAATCAGCATAGATCCAGACCCCATCGACGTTGATCTTAGCTCGGATGAGGGTTACCCCGCCATAATCGAAAGAAGTCACTGTGACTTCTTTGAAGTCGACTTCTTCGGAAGTTTGTATTGATTGCCCTACCGAGGTCGGCGCATCAAAACCCTCGTTAGCTTCCTGAGTAAAGCGGAAGTCGGGATCATTCTTGCCAGAGCCTGCACCATTTCCAAAATTTGACGAAGTGCCATCCCGATAGTCGACCACACCACTTGGATTTCCAAGTTCGAAAGTGATTTTGTACTTGGGTACTTCGGCAATACCTGAACCGCCAACAAAGGCTGCCTGCACTTTGATGCTCTTACCGTCGTTGACAGGGCACATAAAGCATTGTTTATGACGAGATTTCCGTGCAATCTCAACTGAGCCACTCTCCCGTGAATCTTCGGGCCAATAGAAGTAGGCGAATGGTGAGTGTATGAGCTTGAATTCAAGCGGACCTACGCCGATCTCCAGAGCTTGTACACGTTGCGGGTAAGGGAATCCGCCGCTCATTTGAATCCTCATTTCAAATTCGCAATCGGCAGAGACCGTGCACTGAGATACATCGATTACAGTCGCGGTAATTTTTGACCGTAGGACGCCATCTTCAGTCATTTCAGAATCCCAATCCCCTGGGGCCGGATTTAGACCATTGGTGGTTGATGTGACCTGAGCAGATTGTCCGCTTGGACCAAGGACTTGGACAGAATAACTCGATGAGCAGAAGTTGGGATTGTTTGGGACCTCTTCAACACAAAGGGATGATGATTCCAAATATTGCTCTTTGATTTCAACGAGAACGAGCTTCTGCCCTTTCACAGCCTTCAGACGCTGGATACAATCAATCGGTTCCGGAGAAACCTCAATTCCAGTCCAGAATGGAATCGAACGGCTGATGCTCTGCAAGGGTTCGGTGAACCCACCGGCATGACACGTCGGTTCTTGGCAAAAACTTGGTAGAACCGACAGAAACAAACACAAGATCAAAGGTTGGATCTTCAGTGGCATATACCCGCATACTACTTTTTTTTTATACGCCACTTTCAAGCAAATTCTTAATTCAATTTATTTAGCCAAGCATTCACTTTGCGTTATGTGCCTAGTCTCATTGCATGGAGAGACAAATGTTGTTCACAAAAATGAAACACAAGTAAGTAAAAATCGCTAGTTGTTGATCTAGAGAATTTTGAGAAGAGGCTCAGCCTTTGGCACATAAAGGCTGCCTTCAGTGAGACCCTCCGGGACGCAGTGGCTTAGGAGCCGCTGGAGTTCGGAGGGTCTTTTCTTTTCACTTAAGACTTCTTTGAAGATGGTGCAAATCTCGGTTACTTGCTCGGCCGTCTCGTGGACGAATTCGATTCTGAAATGGCGGATGCCGGCGCGTTGCCAGGATTCTAGATGCGTTGCTGAGTGCTGGGCTTCGGCTCCGAATACTGTATTGCGGCAGCCTACGTCGGCTACTACCGGGTGGCGGCGGCCTTGCTCGTCTTGTAACGAAATCTCATGCTTTTCGCAGGGGCGGCCACAGTCGAGATACGACGTTCCCTTGGACATGAAGCGGCAGAAGACGCAGTGCTCGGTGTGGAAGACGGGGAGGTGCTGGAAGGCTACTACTTCTATCTTGTCTGCGCCGCTTTCGATTGCCAGGGCTTCGATTTGACGGGCGTTGAGGTCGTGGGTTGGGGTTAGACGGTTCAGGCCCATCTCAAGGAGGATTTTTGCTGTGACCGCGTTTGCGGCGTTGAGGCTGAAGTCTCCGGTCAGATTGGGTAGACCCTTGAGTCGATCCAGGAGACCGGCGGAGCGGATCAGGAGGCCGCAGTTTAGCTTCGACAGGAAGTCGGCGATTTTGTCTTCGCCTGGCTTCAAAACTCTGGGACTGGCTACTCTTGCAGGGATGCCGCTCGCCTTTAGTTTCTCCAGCGAAGGCCAGAGGCCGTAGAGATCGAGATAGTCGAGGGTGATGCTGGCAGGTTGCGCAGCGATGGCGGCGTCGAGTTGTCTTGCGGCTCTTACCATGACGTGGAGTTGTGGCTCCGTAGCTTCGACCTTGGGGTTGGCTTGCGGTTGTCTCTGCCAGTGACTGGTTGGCTTTGCCTTGCTGGTGGCGGCGATTTCGTCCAGTTTCTCTACGGCCTCGCGACGGAGCTGATTCAGCAATGAGACCGGGACGAAGGGGTTGCCTTCGATGCTTGCTTCGAGAGTTTCCAGATCGTAAGCAGTGTTGCCCAGGCGGCTGAGTTGGGCTCGGAGTGTCTCTTCGGTTAGGCCTTGCTGTTGGGCGGGGCCGAGCTGGCTTGAGGACTCAACTACTACGACGGTGTTGCCTCTGGTCCATTCCATGCGTAGGGGTTGGCCGATGCTTGCGGTTACTTTTACTGATACGGGACGGCGGTAGACGGGTTGGGTTGCTTCGGTGTATCTCTTGGCCAGCTTGTCGGTCTCGGGGTCGCTGGAGCGCCAGAGGAGGTCGCCAACGCGGATGCGCTTGGTGTCGAGGGCTTGATTGGCGAAGCCTAGCTCTACCAGTTTCTTGGTGATTTCACGAACGGTATAGAGACGGCCGCCCTCTTCTTTCTCTTGCGGGCTACGCCAGTCTGCGGCGTCGAAGACTATGCCGTCGCCGGGCTTGAGTGGCGAGACTGCGTGGTTGGGGCCGACCTCTACACGGATAGCTTCGGGGCGGATTTCTGAGACGCGGCCCATCCAGACGCCACGGTGCCGCGGGCCGCGGCCGATGACTGCCTTTTGATGGTTGGTGCCGCTTAGGAAGAAGGGGCCGAGGCCGCGGGAGTAAACCTGTTCGAGGTGGACGCGATCTTGGGCAGTGACGGCGTAGGCTCCGTCGACGGCTTTGCGATAGGCGGCGGTGGTGAGCGCTACGTATTCGGCATCTTTATAGCGGCCTTCGATCTTGAGTGAAGAGATACCGAGGGGGATCAGTTTTGGGATCCACTCTAGCGTGTAAAGATCGCCGGGGCTCAGTAAGTATCTTGCGTCTTTGAGGGGTTCAATCAGTTCGTCGACGACGAGTTCATAGGGCAGGCGGCAGGCCTGGGCACATTGGCCCCGGTTGGCACTGCGGCCGCCCCAGGCTTCTGAGCTGAAGCATTGGCCGGAGTAGGCTACGCATAATGCGCCGTGGACAAAGATCTCGAGCTCACAATCGGTCTCGCTTCGGATTTTGGCGATCTCCTCTAACGAGAGTTCGCGGGCGAGGTTGACTCGTGTGGCACCGAGACGCTGGGCGAGGCGGACACCGTCTGAGTTGGTGATGCTCATCTGGGTGCTGCCGTGGATCTCGAGATCTGGTGCGATTTGATGGGCTAAAGAGCAGACGCCTAAATCCTGAACGATGATGGCGTCGGCACCGGCCTGGGCGATGGCTTCGATGGTCTTAGCGGCGGCATTGAGTTCTTTATCGAAGACCAGCGTATTGAAGGTAACGTAGCCTTTGACACCTCGTTTGTGTAGGGTGGCGAGGGCTTCGGGGAGTTCTTCGAGGGTGAAGCCCACCTTGGCACGGGCGGAGAAGTGGGTAAGGCCGAAGTAGACACTATCGGCACCTGCTTCTATGGCAGCTTTGAGTTGCGGCCAATGCCCCGCCGGGCTCATGATCTCTGGCTTCATACTAGTCGCCGTATCGCAGACTCAATAGCGAGGACGGCACGACTCCCGTGTTGATGATCACCAGTCGCGAATACTCTGTGTCGGTGAGTGGCGCTACTTTGACACCGAGCTTTTCAGCAATCATTGGCAGGCGATCGGAATGCGTCACCACCAGGATTGTGTCGCTGGGAGTTGCCGCTTTTAGAAGAGTTACCAGACCATCCAGGTCGGCTGCTTTGACGATTTTGGCTTCGATGGTTTTGGCCTTGAGAACCGGTGCGGCTGTTTCTTGCGTGCGCCGGAATTCGCTGGTGTAGACGGCGGTGAGTCTGGTATCGGTCAAGATATTGGCCAGGAGCGTAGCGCGTTTGTGGCCGGCCTCTGTGAGTGGGACGTCGCCTGTCGGACCGGCTTTCTCTGCGTGGCGAACCAGGATGATGGTTGCGGCCTGGAGCGAGAAGACCGAGAGGAGAATCGAGGCCAGGAGGCGCAGCATCAATCGACCAAGCCTTCGAAGAGGACACTGGTGAGGTAGCGCTCGCCTGCATCTGGAAGAACCACGACGATTGTCTTGCCCTTGTGCTCTGGCATGTGCGCGAGGCGGATCGCTCCGGCTGCGGCAGCGCCGCAGGAGATGCCGCAGAGGATGCCTTCTTCTTTGGCCAGACGACGGGCCATGTCGACAGCTTCATCGTTGGTAACTTGTTCGACCTGATCGACCACCGAGAGATCAAGCGTGCCAGGGATGAAGCCGGCACCGATGCCCTGAATCTTGTGGGGGCCGTGCTTGGGGGTTTCGCCATTGCGTGTCTGGGTGATGACAGGGCTGTGGGCTGGTTCGACGGCGACGCTGAGAACCGACTTTTTCATTTCATGCTTAAAGTAGCGGCTGACACCAGTGATGGTGCCGCCGGTGCCTACGCCTGCTACAAAAATGTCCACGGTGCCGTCAGTGTCGCGCCAGATTTCGGGGCCAGTGGTTTTGAAGTGGATTTCGGGGTTGGCCGGGTTTTGAAATTGCTGGAGGAGAACGTAGCGGTTGGGGTCTCCGTTCTTGATTTTCTCGGCTTCTTCGATAGCGGCGCGCATGCCGCCGGGGCCGGGGGTGAGGACGAGCTTGGCGCCAAAAGCTTTGAGGACTTTGCGGCGTTCGATCGACATCGTTTCAGGCATGGTGAGCGTGATGGGGATACCGCGGGCAGCAGCTACGAAGGCGAGGGCGATGCCGGTGTTGCCGGAGGTGGGCTCGACGAGTTCCTTGCCGGGGCCGAGGAGACCTTTGGCTTCTGCGTCCCAGACCATGGACGCACCGATGCGGCACTTGACGCTATAGGCGGGGTTGCGGCCTTCGATCTTGGCGAGGACGGTGGCGCCTGCGCCGTCTGTGACGCGGTTCAACTTTACCAGCGGCGTATTGCCGATCGACAACGAATTATCTGCGTAAACGTTCATGGTTTAGATCTCCCAATTTGCAATGTACTGGTTTTGTTTGGCTTGCCACTGGTCGGCAAGCTGCTGGAAATTTGTGCTGCCAAGGATGCAGTGGATGGAATCGTCAACGCGCTTCCACATGTCTTCGAAGCCTGCGGTGCCGGTGCGGCGGTCGCTGGGGCCGTCTACGTGGAGGATGACATCGCCCACGATCAATTGAGACGCGGGCTTGGCGAGCATGTAGCCGCCGTCTGCGCCACGACGGGATTCGACGAAGCCGCCCTGCTTGAGGTTAGACAAGATCAGTTCGAGAAACTTCTGCGGGATCTTCTGCCGCTTGGCAATGTCCGCGATCCGGATCGCTTCGCCTGCTGGTTGAGTCGCCAGGTCAAAAATCGCCTGCAGTGCGTACTCGGCTTTCACCGAGATCTTCATTTATAAAATCTCCCCTAACCCTATAGACTATCTCGTATGCGACGACGTGAGTTATTGAGTTTGCTTCCGCTGACGGCGCTGGCGGCTTCTCCAGTGAAGGTGACCGGGATTGAGACGCACAAGTGCCGGATGGATGGACGGGAGTATTTGTTTGTGGAAGTGAAGACCAATGCCGGGATTACGGGCCTGGGGGAGGCGTCGTTACCGTCGCGCGTGAAGATCACCGAAGAAGCGGTGAAGTGGCTGGAGCCCCGTCTGGTGGGCCGGGATCCGGCTGGGATTGAAGCGCACTGGAACCGGCTCTACTACGAGGAGAATCGCTGGCGGGATGGCAGCGTGTTGATGACTGCGTTGAGTGCAATCGATATTGCGTTGTGGGATATCGAAGGCAAGCGGCTCGGTGTGCCGGTGTGGCGGCTGCTCGGTGGCAATAACGACAAGCCGATGCGGGTGTATTGGTCGCACTGGAGTGCGCAACTGAAGCAGCGGACGCCGGAGGCTTTGGGGGATTTGGCTCGTGAGACGGTAGCGCAGGGCTGGACGACGGTGAAGTGGGTGATTCCGCGGGCGGAGACCGAGCAGATCCGGTTACGACAGGTGGTGACTGAGATTGAAGGGATTCGCAAGGCGGTTGGGATGCAGCTCGATATTTGTCTTGAGATGTATGAGACGTATTCGATGCGGTCGGCCCTGGAGCTGGCACGGGCGGTTGCTCCGCTGAAGGTGATGTTTATCGAAGAGCCGGTGTGGCGGGAATCGAACCCGGCGCTGGGGGCGATTGCAGCGCAGAGCCCGGTGCCGCTGGCTGGTGGAGAAGGTTTGCTGAACCGGTGGCAGTTCCGGGATCTTCTTGAGGCCAAGGGGGCGATGATAATACAGCCCGATATCATTCACTGTGGAGGCATCACGGAGATTCGCAAGATTGCGGCACTGGGTGAGCTCTATGGCGTCGAGATTGCTCCGCACATGTGGTACGGCCCGGTAGGGCATATGGCGAGTGTGCAGTCTATGGCGGGGGTTCGCAGCTATCTGATGAATGAGTGGGATGGGGCGAATATGCGCAAGCTGCATGAGCTGACGGGCGGGACGCTACCGCTGGTGGAGAAGGGTGCGGTGCGGTTGCCGGACAGGCCGGGCCTCGGGCTCAATATCGATTTTGCGGACTGGAAGAAGCGCTTCCCCTACAATTGATAGAAGTGCTCTCCGTCGACGAACAACTGTTTTATTTGAAAAAAGGCTTTGCGGAAATTATCCGTGAAGAGGATTTGCGTGAGCGTCTAGAGCTCGCCCAGAAGGAAGGCCGCCCCTTGCGCGTCAAGGCCGGCTTTGACCCTACAGCTCCTGATCTACATCTTGGCCATACGGTTTTGATCCGCAAGATGAAGCACTTTCAGGATATGGGCCATACGGTGATCTTTCTGATTGGCGATATGACCGGCTTGATTGGCGACCCGACCGGTCGTAATGCGATGCGGCCACCAATGACTCGTGAAGAGTTGGCCAAGAACGCTGAGACGTACAAGGCGCAGGTCTTCAAGCTGCTGGATCCGGAGAAGACCGAATTGCGATTTAACAGCGAGTGGCTGGAGCCGCTTGGTTATGAGCAGATCGTTCGTTTGACTTCGCACTACACGGTTGCCCGGTTGCTCGAGCGTGATGATTTCTCGAAGCGCTATAAAGAGGGGATTCCGATCTCTGTTCATGAGCTGCTCTATCCGCTGGCGCAGGCTTATGATTCTGTTGCGCTGAAGTGCGACGTTGAGCTCGGTGGTACGGATCAGAAGTTCAACCTGCTGGTAGGCAGGGCGATTCAGCAGGACTACGGGCAGTTGCCGCAGATTGTCGCAACAGTGCCGATTCTTGAGGGTCTTGACGGCGTTGAGAAAATGTCGAAGTCGAAGGGCAATTATGTCGGGATTACCGAGCCGCCAACCGATATGTTTCGCAAGCTCATGAATATGCCCGATGCGCTGGTGCCTCGTTACTTTGAACTTTTGACGGATTTACCGATGGACGAGATTGCCGCTCTTGATCCGTTGACTTCGAAGAAAGATCTGGCTTACCGGATCGTCAAGGATTTTCATGGCGAAGATGCGGCTGCTCGGGTGGCTGAGGGCTGGGGTAGCGTGCCGCTGCCTGAGAATCACGCCGAAGCAAGCGACGCGCGGATCAACCGTGTTCTGGTTGCCGCGGGCCTTGCGCAGAGTGTAGGCGAAGCGGATCGGCTGATCAAGAGCGGAGCCGTGAAGGCTGGAAACTCTGTCACTTTAGAATCTGTTACGAACCCAGCCCAACGTATGGAGGCTGGGGAATTTGTCGTCCGTGTCGGGAAGCGTTATCGCTGGATCCGTCTGACGGTAGCGAGTTAAGGAAAATCTTATGGCCATCATCCGACGCAATATCGACTGGAAACTCAAAGGCCGCACACTGCGGCTGGGACAACGCACGTTTATCGTCGCTCCGCTGGCATTGTCGACAGAGAGCGGAGGGCCGAAGGCGAATGACCCTGACCGTATGTTCGCCAAAGCGGTGGAACTGGATGAGCTTGGGGCTGATGTGATTGACCTGGGCGCGGAACCGACGCGGCCTGGCGACAAGCGGCTGAGCGTTGAGGAAGAACTGGGACGGCTGATCCCGGTGCTCAAACGCATCAAGAACAAACTGAATGTGCCGATCTGCGTCAGCACGTATAAGGCTGAGGTAGCGGAAGAAGTTTTGAAGATGGGTGTTGAGATCATCAACGACCCAAGCGGGCTGACGTGGGAACCGATTCTCGCCAAGACAATCATGAATCACGATGCCGGCTTGATCTTGAATCATATGAGAGGCAGGCCCGATGCGTGGGTAAGACTGCCCCCGGCCAAGGACATTGTTGGTGTGATTGCAAAAGACCTTGATGCTGCAGTACATCGTGCTCTGCGCGCCGGGGTTGAGAAGTTTCGCCTGGTGATTGATCCGGGTCTTGCATTTGGAAAGCGTAAAGAACAGAACTACGAGATTCTGGGGCGTCTTGGAATCCTGGGTGGGATTGGTGTGCCCGTAATGATCGGGCCAACCAAAAAACTGCTGGTGCCTACAGCGAATGATCGTGAACTGGCTTTTGCCGGGGCGGCTGGGGTTACAGCGGCCATATTGAGCGGCGCCTACATTGTGCGGGTGCATGACCTGGAGGCGATGAAGCCGGTGATTGCCGTTGCTGACGCCATCCTGAACCAGTGGCGTAACGACAAGTAGACTGATAGACTTTCAGGACTCGTTGCTTCTGCAACCCAGGAGAGTCTTGATGTTTATCCGCCTTGTTGCGATTTCGCTTGTTTGTGCCGGGGCTGTATGCGCCCAGGAAGTGCGGGCCAGCCTTTCGGGGCTGATAACTGATAAGTCTGCTGCACCTGTTGTTGGGGCTGAGGTGCTGATTACCAATGTGGCAACAAATTCCACGTTGCGGGCACAATCGAGTTCTTCAGGAAACTACGTTCTGCCATTTCTGGCTCCGGGACGCTACACGATGAATGTGCAGCTGAAGGGCTTCAAGAAATTCGTACGCGAGAATATTGTTCTTCAGGCACAGGATAAGGCGCGAGTAGACGTTGAGCTTGAAGTAGGTGACTTGACGCAAAGCATCACCGTTTCAGACGCAGTGTCGCTGCTTGAGACCGAATCTGCTTCGCGATCTCAGGTAATCGCAAATGAGCTGTTGCAGAATGTACCGACGCAGGGGCGGAATCCGTTTCAGATTGCGTGGTCTGCGGCTGGGGTGATCAAGACGGGCGACTGGCGCTATTTGCGCTCTTTCGACATCGGCGGCACAACAGGCATCTCGATCAACGGCGGCAAGAATCGCGAGAACGAAGTGCTGCTGGACGGGATCTCAAACGTGCGTGGGGACCGCACGGTGATTCATGTGCCGACGATGGAGACAGTGCAGGAATTCAAGGTTTTGACCAACACCTACGACTCGCAATATGGACGCACCGGTGGCGGCATTGTGTCGATTGTGACCAAGTCTGGCGGCAACCAGTTTCACGGGAATGCGTTTGAATATTTTCAGGCCGAAGAGCTGAATGCCAATCAGAGCGAGTTGAACCGTACTGGCGTCAAGAAGCCGCCAATGAACATCAACACTTATGGATTGCAGGCGAGTGGGCCGGTTTGGATCCCGAAGATTTATGACGGCCGCAACAAGCTCTTCTGGCTTGTGTCTTATGAGGCGATGCGGCAGCGCTCGGCTGACCCTGGAGCCTTGACTGTTCCGCTTGCGGCCTGGCGGGGCGGGGATTTCTCGACCTTACAGAATGCGCAGGGAGCACAGGTTGCGATTTATGATCCGCTGACGACGCAGGCAGACGGGAGCCGGCAGGCTTTTGCGGGAAACCGGATTCCGGCCAATCGCATTCACCCGGTTGCAGCTGCGGCACTTCGCTATTACATCAATCCGACTTCACCAGGAGACGGGCCGGCTCGCGTGAACAACTACATTTATCCTTCGCGCTGGGTTGCGAATCTGGACCAGTGGACTGGCCGCATGGACTATGTGATCAATTCGCGGAATAACCTTTTCTTCCGTTACGGGCAGAATCCATTCCAGGAGTTTCGGGGGCTGGTGTGGCCGGAGCGCAGCGTGGCTGAGTCTTCTGGCAACACGCCGCTGAACCGGAATGGCCGCAACTGGACGGCGGATTGGACTTCGACCATTTCACCCACTACGACCTTCAATCTGAGGGCTGGGCTTGCCCGTTGGGAAGAGGCCGGTGGTAATGGTTATGGCACAGGCTTTGACCCGCGGCAGTTGGGATTTGCCGATGCCCTGGTAGGCCAGTTTTCGGTGTTGCAGTTCCCGGGCTTTGGCCTTGGCACTTATGCGCAGATTGGAAATGGCCGGCCGATCTCACCCGGCACCAATGACGCCTATACCTTGCAGCCAAATTTGAATCATGTGGCAGGCAAGCACTTTCTGAAGTTTGGGGCGGAGATTCGAGAGTTTCGCGATAACCGTGCCAATCCTGGCAATGCCAGTGGTTTTTATAACTTTGGCAAGAACTGGACGCAGGCACGGGCAAATACGCCGGATGCTGTTTCGGGCAATGAGCTGGCTACATTCCTGCTGGGCGCACCTACGAATGCCAGCGTCGACCAGGGGATTGATACCGCATACACAAATCGCTATTACGCGATCTTTGTGCAGGACGACTGGAAGCTGAGCCAGAGGCTCACACTCAATCTCGGCTTGCGCTGGGATTATGAGTCGCCACTGGTGGAGCGCTATGACCGCATGTTGCGCGGCTTCAACTTTGATGCCGCCAGTGCAATCACCGCACCGGGCTTGAACCTGAAGGGTGGAGTGCAGTTTGCCGCGCAGGGTGGCAATCCTCGCAACTCCTTTAATCGCGATCGCAACAACATTCAGCCCCGCGTAGGACTGGCCTTCAAGCTGGCTCCGAAGTGGATCCTGCGTGGCGGCTATGGGCTTTATTATCTCGGGCAGAACGAGTCTGGAGCAACGCAAGGCTTTAGCCGCACTACGAACGCCATTACCTCGACTGACGGGAATTTAACTCCGGCAGTAAACCTTTCGAATTCGTTTTCGAACTTACCCAACGGACGACTGCTTGGCTGGGCGCTGCCAGCTTTCTTGGTGAGGGCATCAACATCAACTACCTGGACCGGACATTGCCGGCTTCGCACCAGTACTCGGTTGACGTACAGCATGAGTTGCCGGGCAACCTGCTGGCCGAGATTGGCTATGTCGGAAACCTGTCGCGCGGCCTTCCTGTAAATACGAACATCAACGTGATTCCGGCTGCGGAGATGGGCCGCCGGCTGCCTACGGGTGCGCTGGATACCGGCTACTACACAGCACAGGTCACCAACCCTCTGCGTGGATTGATCCCGAACAACGCATCCAAGAACGGTGCGACGATTGCGCGGCAAGAATTGCTGCTGCCCTATCCGCAGTATGGGGCGTTCAACTACAACAATCTTCCAATCGGAAGCCAGCGTTATGACGGCCTGCAGGCGAAATTGACCAAGCGCTATTCCAAGGGCGTGGTTTTTAATGCCAGCTACTCGTTTATCAAAGTGAGAGAGCAGGTGTCGTTGCTGCGGGCTCAGGATTACAGCTACTCGAACCCCACCTCCACTCCGCTTGAGAACCGCTCAGGCGGGCAGATCGATATTCCGCACAAATTTGCGATTGCCGGAGTTTGGGATCTCCCGGTGGGCCGCGGGCAGCGTTTTGCTGGAAACTCAAACCGGCTGGCTGATCTTGTGATCGGTGGCTGGCAGATGAATTTCAACATCGCTTATCAGAGTGGCTGGACGGCAGACTTCCCCAACGCCAAACCGGCCAAAGAGGGGTCTGCAAAATTGGATTCGCCGAATTTGTTCACCCAGTACTTTGATACTTCGCTTTGGAACGATTCGACAGGGCGCCGGGTGCCAGCGCTTACCAACTTTGAATTGCGCGGCTTCCCAACTCGTTTCAACGATGTGCGCGTTCCCGGATATCGCAATGTGGACGCTTCGCTGGCCAAGTATTTCCCGATCACCGAGAAGGTGCGGATGCAGTTCCGCTTTGAGATGGTGAATGCATTTAACCGCCCGTGGTTCTCGAATTTCGCCTCCGGCGCACTCGATGTCACCAGCACCCGCTTTGGCCAACTCGACCCGACTCAACGCAACCTGCCAAGATTCATCAAGTTGGCACTCAACATGTCGTGGTAGCTGTGATAATCTCAAGCCGCATGACACGTCGAGGACTTCTATCCACTCTTGCCGCGCCTTTGGTTGCGGCTGCACAAACTGTGAATCGCGATTATTCTGGCAAGACACCGATCCGCTATCCGGAACCTGACGTGGTGTCACTCGATCCCCGCTTTGACAAAGTGAAGATCGGTAACACCACCATCCAGAGACTGGCTACAGGATTTCTGTGGGCCGAAGGGCCTGCCTGGCACGGTGGCGGCAAGTATCTGGTATGGAGCGATATCCCGAACGACAAGCAGTACCGCTGGATTGAAGACGATGGGCATGTAAGTGTGATCCATCAGCCGGCTGGATATTCGAACGGGAATACCTTCGATTACCAGGGGCGGCAGATCTCTTGCGAGCATGGCAACCGGCGGGTGACGCGCTATGAACTGGACGGCACAATCAGCGTGCTGGCCGACAAGTTTGAGGGCAAGCCCTTTAATGCGCCGAACGACGCCGTGGTGCACCCGGATGGTGGGATCTGGTTTACCGATCCTGGCTACGGGAGCCTGGGCAACTACGAAGGACATGTCGGTGAGTTACAGCTGAAAGAAGCGGTGTACCGGATTGATCCCACGACGAAGAAGATCGAAAAGGTGACGGACGAGATCTTCAAGCCCAATGGCTTATGCTTCTCGCCGGATTACAAGAAGCTGTATGTCGCCGATACGGGCGCGACACACTACCCAAAGGCACCGAGGAACATCAAGGTGTGGGATGTGGCCGACGCCAGGTCGCTTAAAGGTGGCAAAGAATTTTGCTCCATGGGTAAAGGTCTTGCCGACGGGATTCGTGCTGACGCCAACGGCAATATTTATGCGGCCGCTGGCTGGGTTGGTGCCGGCTACGACGGCGTGCAAATTTTTGCTCCCGACGGGAAGATGATCGGTCAGATTCATTTGCCTGAGATTTGTGCCAATGTCTGCTTTGGTGGCACTCGCCGGAACCGGTTATTTATGTGCGGGAGCCAATCCATGTATGCGGTATACCTGGAAACCCGCGGCGCACATATTTGCTGAACTTTACATAATCTTTACCCCATTGACACCCATCCTTTACGGTTATATGCTATCGGCAATTTGTCTCTGGTAACGGGGACAATGCTCATCGTGTAGAGCAATCTAAAAGGGGGCAATCCCAATGCAGCATCGTTCGCTGTGCAACTTATTGTTGCGCTCTGTCTTGGCAGCATCGCTATTCGGCGTTGTTGCTTATGGCCAGCAGTCATCCGGTTCGATTCGTGGCGTCGTCAAAGACGCACAAGGATCGATAGTGCCTGGGGCCAAAGTCGTTCTCATCGACGTCGCGCAAGGCGACAATCGAGACCTAACCACCAACAATGAAGGCGTCTTCTTCTTCAATCCGTTGAAGCCTTCGCTTTACAAGATCCAGGTAGAAGCCGCTGGCTTCAAGAAGTATGAACGAAGCGAGATTCGCGTTTCGGCAAACGATCGCCTGGATTTGCCGGACATCATGCTTTCCCTCGGCGCGATCACCGATTCGATTACGGTTGAGGCTTCAGGAGTCATTCTGCAGACTCGGGGTGCTGAAAAGGGTGGTGTATTGACGGGCAATCAGGTAATTAACCTCGCGCTCAATGGCCGTTCGTTTTTGGATCTGACGCGCACGGTTCCTGGTGTAGTGCCCACGGGCGGCATTGGCGGATCCGTGAATGGAAACCGCAACAATCAAAACAATCTAATGGTGGACGGTATCACGAACATCGACACCGGGTCGAATGGTGGACAGCTCGCGACGATGAACATCGATCAAATTGCTGAATTCAAGATGTTGACGAACTCGCAGCCTGCTGAATATGGCCGCTCTTCGGGAGCTGCAATCTCGGTGGTTACCAAGTCTGGCACGCGGGACCTGCATGGCACTGGATACATCTTCCACCGCCATGAGGGCTTGAATGCGAATAACTGGCGCAACAATCTGGAAGGCCGCCAACGGCAGCTCTTCCGCGACAAGACGGGTGGCTTCAATATTGGTGGACCCGCTTATATTCCAAAACTGAATCCGAATCGCGACAAGCTCTTTTTCTTTGTTGGAATCGAGTGGCAGAGCCGGTTGCAACCCAACGATCTGCGCAGCGTAACCGTGCCGACGGCGGCACAGCGAAACGGCAACTTTGCCGGAACCACGCTCGGCGATGGACGCGCCGTCTTTATTCGCGACCCGCTGAGCAGTGCTCCTTGCGATCAGACCGCAGGCGGTGGCGGCTGCTTTGCGAACAACGTGATTCCAGCCAGCCGCATCAACGCCGACGGACAGAAGATCCTGAATTTCTATCCCACGCCGAACGTGCCGATTGACCCCCAATTTAACTATCAGACTCAGGTTTCGGGCAAGTTGCCGCGTCGCGAGAATATCTATCGGGGTGATTACAACATCAACGACAAATGGCGTT
>JAPKYY010000394.1 GCA_026394095.1 Acidobacteriota bacterium
GAACTTCTGAATTGATGTCCTGGATTCGGACGCCCTGGCTAAGCAAACTTCCGTTCACCAGGCTGGTTGGCATCTCAGAGGTCTCGCGTCCGATCTTTACCAGCACTACGGCCTTGGTCTCGTACAAATCGTTGAAGAAAACGTTCAGCACACCCCAGCCGGTGAGGACTGTGATCACAAAAATCGCCAGAATCATCAAGTAATAACGCTTCAACAGTTGCTGCAAAAATCCCCAACTGATTGAGTGGACTTCGGATTCGTTTACGTATTGCATAAATTAAAACGGCGCTACGACCGTGCTACCTCCTCCAGTGGGATTGTTCTGCCACAAATAGGTAAAGCCCGCCGCTAAGTTGACGGGTAGAGTCTGACGGAGAAATTGGTCCACCCACCGGTCCACTCGTGCAATTTTAGTCTCAGGAACCAAAATCACATCGAACGGTTGCAGGGCTAACAATGCATCCGCCGCTGGCTGTTTTCCAACGAACAATTGAATTTCCTTGCGTCCCGGCTTTCCATCGGGCATCTTACGAATCAGCACTACTTTCTGGCGGTTTCCCCTCGGGAGAATCCCCCCAGCTTCAGAGATTGCTGCCATGACGGTCATTGAAGTTCCCAGAGAAATTGTTCCTGGCCGGGGTACCTCTCCTGCGACATATGCCTTCTGCGATGCGTAGGCCCGAATCTGGATACTTACCTTAGGACTCTTAAGTGTTTTGACGAAGGCCTCCTCTATGCTCCGGCTGATCTCATCGACGGTTTTGCCGGCAAACTGCACATCTCCGATCAACTGCATTGAGATTTTCCCGTCTGGACGAACTTGTACGTTTTGCTCGTTAATCTCGGGATTGTAGAAAAAGCGGACGTCGACAACATCCCCCGATTGCAAGCGGTACGCCGCTATTGGCTCCTGGGCGCAGGCTAATGTTCCCAAAAGTCCAACTATTGTCAAAAGTATAGAAATTCTTGTTTTCAAGTTCATGAACTCGCCACTCCCAGGGATTGCTTCCCTGATTCAGTCTGAAGCCAGATCGCCCCAGTGGGGTCCTGGTGCAAGAGCCGGAGGGCTAGCCCCTGATAAAACAGGAGCCGAAGCACCGCCCAACCCGAGCAAATCGCTGCCGCCACAGCAGCACCTCTTCCTGGCAGCGCCAGGCCGTAGGTGAGTGCAAGCAACGGAATTGAAATTAAGTCGATAAGCAACAAAACCTTCGGCCTCGCGTAGAGCAGCAAAGGTATTGTAAGAGGAAAATTCATCATCGCCGCTAGGCCGGAAGGTAGCAAAATCAACACGATTGTACTGGATCGGCTATAGGCTTCAGGAAATAGTATTGATCCGAACGGCCCTGTCAAAATCCAGACAAATCCATACAATGCGATCGCCATCAGCAGCAGGATGCCTTGATAGCGCGGGTACATTTTTTGCAACTTTCCCTCCTGCCACATTGTCAGAATCTTAGGGCTGAACACCGCTCCAACGTAGGAGCCAAGCAGCTGCGGAATGATTGCGAACATTTGGGCAGCACCATAAATTCCAGCTTCAACCACACCCGCAAATGAAGTCACAAAAAACATATCAGTTCGGCTGGCAAGGGTTCCGGCCACTATGGTTGGCAAATACGAACGCAGCGGAACCAGCAATTCTGACAGTGCTTCCATCCGGAACGGAGCCAGGAGAAGAGGTCGCGCCCAGAAAATTAGACCCGCTCCCGTAACCGTTAAGGCAGCCAGAAAATATACTTGCATCACCTGAGACGGCATGATGTTGTTCAGTGTCGCTAAAAGTAATCCAATCCCTCCGAAGCGCAGAATGGTATGAGAAAAATCAGATACTCCGTAATGGATATAGCGGCCCTCAACTTGAAAATGGGCCTGCAAAGATCGGATCAGGAGCAAACCAATGAGCGCCCCGAACGTCCACAGAAGCAGCCCACCCTGGCTTGCATCCTGAAACAAAAGAGAGCTTAGTGGGCTCAAGAATGCCAGTAGGGGCAGCATTATCAATGCCCCTCCGAAAATCTTGAGTAATATTCCCGCTTTTTCAATTTGCCGCGCATGCGCTGAATTGCTTTTTGAAAACAAGGGGGCCAGACGAAACACCGACATGTCGATTGCTGATCCGAATACCGAATCCAGCAGGAGGGAACTTGCAAAGCCGACCGAAACCATTCCAAACTGTGCCGGCCCCATTGCACGAACCAGAACCAGGCTGATCACCATTTGGCTTAGACCTCCAAGCACCTTCGGGATCGTAACGCAGAGAACCTCGAATAGCGTAGATTTGGCTGAATCCCCGGTGCTCAAAACGCCGGTCCGGCGAAAGCAAACTTAAGGCTCTCTAACTTGACTTTCTCATGTCTTTTCAGCAACTTCATTGCAAAGATACCTCATTTGATGTTGACAGTTTGACCCTTTCAAGTCAATGTAGCACTACCCTTAGGGGCTAGGCAAAAGATCTGCCTCTATGGCCTCAAAATCTACCTAGAAACTTCTAAGGTCTCCTAACCCAAAAGACATACCTGGCTGCCTTCATCGACCTGAATTCTCTTCTTCGGCATTCATTTTCAAACAATGTAGATCGATTTTAGTTTTGCTAATCTTTGATTCACGAAATGTTAATCTGAGTTTTATCCTGTCGCTGAAGTGTTTGCTGTTCTTATACTGCACTTTTTTGACGTGATTTCTTACCTCCAAGATGATTTGCCGAAACCTGACTCCTCCAGAGCGATCTAAAACAGTATGTCGCTTCGTTTGAACCGCATCTGCCCGCTTCTTCTCTTAGGGGCCGCGCGGTTTTGCTATTCCCAAACCAACCCGGTCTTTGATGAATCCAAACCAGACCGTATTGAAATTCGAAACCAGTTCTACACCGTCGCTTTTGGCAAGCAGAATGGCGAAATTCTCTCGATTTTCGACAGGGACAAGAATGTCGAGCTTACTGACGGGTCTAAGGCGGGCTGCCTCTGGACGGCAAATGTAGTTCGAGGGCAGATCAATCAATTCACCGGAGGATGCGCATTTCCTTAGCCACCTTGTTCTTTTCCGATCGCGCCAGCTTCGACATGCAATTGCAAATTCAGAACCGGACGAATGGGGTCATCGAGGCCGTGGGCTGGCCGGGAAGTCTATTGCTGAGACGATCTTCGATCCAGGCTGCTTTTCTTCCTCACCTGATCCCTGGGGTTCGTCTGCTGCCCTCTTTCTTTAATGAAAGGCGCAATGCGGCGCAAACCTACCCAGGTCAGTTATGCTTTTCCGACCTCATGGGCGTCGTCATCGACGGCAGCATGCTCTCGGTTCGCGGCATCAACCCCAATGGCCCCGTGCGACCCGTTCAGGTTGGACTTTTTGACAATGAGTCGCAGACCCCTGGGTCCTATGCCACGGTTCACTCCTTCAATACAAGGGTCCGTAGTTTCGAAACCTTTTCCAGTCCGCTCATCCGGGTACAGGTGGGGGGTACGATCGAGTCGGTTATGGAGGGTTATCGTGTTGAAAACGGAATTAATCGCTACCCCACGGTGCAGGAGAAACTTGGCGATCGCTTTGAGGACCTCTCAAGAGCCCCAATGGTGCGTGCAGACTTTCAAGTCTTCGGGCGCCCCCTCAGTCAATGGACCACCGACCTGAACCGTATCCAGCGCCCTTCGCTCATCCATCTGGTTGGCTTCCAGCCTGGAGGTCACGACAAGAGCTATCCCGATCACCTTCCGCCGAACCCTTCATATGGCACTACGGCCGATCTGCGCCGTTTTGCCGAGGCGGCCCGAAGCCAGGGCTCATTCGTCATGCCGCACACCAATTACTCCTGGTGGGATGGGGCATCTCCAACCTTGCGGTCCTTAACCGCCCCCGAACTGAACTCGTTGATGGTGCAAGCCCCTGCAGGCGTGCCTCTGGTAGAAACCTACGGAAACGGCATCATCAGCAACGACGGCTACGTCGTGTCACCGTCAGTTGCGAGAACGCAATCCCGCATCCAGGACGGTTGGCGCCAGTGGCGAAATGAAGCGGCAATCGACACGTTATTCCTCGATCAACTGGGATCGCGCAACGAAGTCATCGACCTCAATCCTGCAGTTCAATCCCCCTTTGAATATTTCGACCAGTGGCTGTCCCTGATGGGTAAAGAGCCAAACATGTTTTTTGCCACCGAAGGTGGGTGGGACCGCCTGGCCAATCGTATGTGGGGATTTTTCGGCTCTGCTCTTTCCAGCCAGCGCTCTACCTTCCGGCCCCAGGACGTGCAGTGGGGCGTGGGCAGTCCTGCCAATGACTTGTTTGGACCGGGCAACTGGGAACCATTCCCAATAGCCAGCTTCCTGTTTCACGATAAAGTCTTCTTCTACCAGCACAATCTGGAGATCACTTCGTATACCGAAACGCTCGAAGTCTTAACCTGGAATACGATCTTTGGTTATCACCAGAGTCTGCTTTGGCCTGGCACACCCACGCGAAGCCCGGATCCACAATGGGTGGATTTGGCTCAATCCATGCAACGCGCCGTAACCGCCCGTCAGGCGGGCAAAACACTCGATGAGTTTATTCGAATCAATCACGATCTGGCCGGCACCCGCTTTGGAGACATCACGACAATTGCAAATTGGGATACCCGGATACCCTATTCCACCGTCGGCTCGCGCATTGTTCCAAACGGCTTCATCAGCTACAGCAAAGACCTGAATCTCATTGCGGGCACTTTTGAGGAGAGTTTTTCCGGTCAACCGTTGAGTCCGGGCATGCATGCTCTGATTCTCGAACGCAATCGCGACTTTGTATCCTTGCGTCATCCTATGGGAGCGCAGGTCAATCTCT
>JAPKYY010000362.1 GCA_026394095.1 Acidobacteriota bacterium
TTACGCCAAGCCGGCCAGCGGCAACACCCCATTCCGCCCCGCGTTGCTTCACCAGTTGCAGCGCCCGCTGCGCATCCGCCAGCGCATGTTCCTCAACCTTGTAAGTCGATCCCTCAGCCCGCGCCAGCCTGTACTTCAGAACAAACACTGCTACGCCAAGCTTGTTGAAATACTGGGCAACATTCTTTCCCTCATGCTCGACAGCCAGGTGGCGATGTCCACCGCCAGGGCAAACCACAATCCCCGTGCCATTCCCCTTTGCCGGCAGGTACACCGTAATCGATGGATTGTGAACATTGGTAACCCGTTCAAAGTCGCCGGCACCTGCCGACTTTTCAGGTTCACCTTTATGCGCCTCAGAACCGGGCGCACCAGATGGCCATAGATACACCACCTCTTGCCCCAAACCACTCGCACACATGAGAACTGCCAAAGCCAGAAATTTCATATCGCTACAACGATATACCAATTGTGAAGAGGTCTAGAAGCCCATCCGCGACACCATGTACAGCGCCGCGCCGAAGAACGCAGCCCCCAGAAACACGCAGGCCGGAAGCGTAAGCACCCAGGCAAGCAGCATGTTCCGCACGGTCTTCATCTGCACTCCGCTTTTGTTGGCCGCCATCGTACCTGCTACACCACTAGTCAGAACGTGAGTCGTACTCACCGGCAACCCCAACTGATCTGCTGCGCCGATGGTAATCATCGCCACCAGTTCCGCGCTCGCACCTTGCGCATACGTCAAATGGTCCTTACCAATCTTCTCGCCCACCGTCACCACAATCCGCTTCCAGCCCACCATGGTGCCGATGCCAAGCGCCAGCGCCACAGCTACCTTCACCCACATCGGGATAAACCGGGTGCTGTTGTCCAGATCCTTCTTGTAGAGGCCGAAGGCTGCCTTCACGTCTGCATCCTGCACACGTCCCTGCTTCACCATCTTGCCCAGCCCCTCATCAATCAGATAAAGATCGCTACGCAATTCTGTACGTTCAGAGCGCACCACTTCGCTCAGTCGCTTCTTGCTCGACAACTGCATCGTCACATCGCGGTTCAACTGTAGAACTGCCGCCGCCGTCGACTTGTTGGGAGAAACATTCGGCTTCAAATAATTGGACAGCTCAAGCCTGGCCTCTTTATTCGTCATGCTCACCTTCTCATAACGTTGTTCCAGGTAAGAGGAAACCTGAGCCGAGTGCGCAAGCAGAGATTCCATATCCTTGGCAGTTGCGCCTTCATTCAACGCAAAAGAAGCCGGAATCACTCCGATCAGAATCAACATCACCAGCCCCATACCCTTTTGCCCATCGTTTGAGCCATGCGCAAAACTGACTCCGGTGCAGGTAAATACGAGGATGGCCCGAATCCAGAAGGGCGGGGGCGTGTTCTTCGACGGGGCCTGATAAAGAGCAGGATTCTTGATCAGCGCTTTGCAAAGCAACAAGAGTAATGCCGCGCATCCAAAACCAATCAGGGGAGACAGCATCAAAGCACCAAAAACTTCTTGTACCTTCGACCAGTTCACCCCACGGCCAAAGACTTCAGACGACATCACCGAGTGGGCAAGTCCAACTCCCAGAATCGATCCGATCAGGGTATGAGAACTCGACGCAGGCAAGCCAAGATACCAGGTACCCAGGTTCCAGATGATGGCAGAGATCAGCAGTGAAAACACCATCGCCATCCCCGCCGCAGAGCCCACATTTAAGACCAGCTCCACCGGCAATAGCGATACCACCCCAAAAGCAACCGCCCCGGAAGATGCCAGCACACCCAACAGATTCCAAACCCCGGACCACACTACAGCCACATTCGGTTTCAGGGTATTCGTATAGATCACAGTAGCTACGGCATTGGCTGTATCGTGAAAGCCATTCACCATCTCAAACCCCAACGCGAGCGCCAATGCAATAAGCAAAAGAATCGCCGTCGACAACGCTACGGACTCACCAAATAGTTCCACTTTGAGCTACCTATAGCAGTTGACCAGATTCAAGGGGTCTGTAGCAATCGATTCATCTAAAATTCACACAGGCTTTATCCAATTGCGACGAAGCCTTGTCATTCTTGATATAAGTCGCATCATGTCCCGCATCATCACAACCCTTCTATTCACAGCGCTTTACGCGCTTGCCCAATTCGATTCAGCCGCTGTCGTTGGTTCCGTCCGCGACGAAAAAGGAGGCCCATTATCCGGTGCCAAGGTTGTACTCAGAAACAATGATACGGGCATCATTCAAACCACAAACACCACCGAAACCGGAGACTTCGTCTTCCCCTCCGTCCGCATTGGCATCTATAAACTGACTGCCGAGATGCAGGGATTCACCACCGCTTCGGCAGAAAACATCAGCATCACCGTCAACGCCCGCCAGCGTGTCGACCTCAATCTCCGCGTAGGGCAAGTCTCAGAGATCATCAACGTTGAGGCTACTACCCCCTTGCTCGAAGCCGACAGCTCCTCAAAAGGCCAGGTCATTGCGGCCAAACAAGTAGTTGAGCTCCCCCTCCAGGGCCGCAGCTACGCCAACCTTGCATTGCTTTCGCCGGGTGTTCGCCAATCCACCTCCGGCAATCAGGGCGGTATCGCCACTCGCCGCGAAGGTTCATACAACGTCAACGGTCTGCGCAGTGTCTGGAATAACTTCCTGCTCGACGGCATCGACAACAACTTCTACGGCACCACCAACCAGGGCTACTCCAACCAGTCCATCCAACCCTCCCCTGACTCTGTCGCCGAGTTCCGCCTCATCGTCAACGCCTACTCTGCTGAATTCGGTCGCAGCGGCGGCGCAGTAATGAATGCCGCCACCAAGTCCGGCACCAACGCGATTCACGGCGCAGTCTGGGAATTCCTTCAGAATGAGAAGCTCAACGCCACCGGCTTCTTCAAGCCCACCCTCAACCAGAAGCCCATCAACAAGCGCAACCAGTTCGGCGCAGCCGTCGGCGGCCCAATCATCAAGGACCGCACCTTCTTCTTCGCCGACTACGAAGGCTCCCGCTGGACTGTCGCACCTTTCTCCCTCACCTCAGTACCCACCACCGACATGCGCAACGGCATTCTGCCTCTCGATGTCCGTGCCCCGCACAACTTCGTCGATGACACCGGCCGCAGCTGGGCCGCCGGCACCGTCTTCGCCGCCGGTACCCGCGTCCCGATGACTCGCTTCGCCCGCCGTGTCATGGCCGAACTCCCTCAGGCCAACCGCGCCGGCAGTGGCCTGATCGGCATCGGTACAAACTTCGGAGGCACCAGCCTCCAACGCCTCACCGACGACAAGGGCGCCGTAAAGATCGACCATAAGCTGTCCAACAACATCAATACCTTTTTCCGCTACGCCCACCGCAAGCAGGACATCTTCGCCCCGGGCCTCATCACTGGCTTCGCCGGCGGCAACGACCTCGGCACCCTCGACACCTTCAACCAGCAGGGCATCGCCGGCCTTACCTGGTCCAAGTCAGCTACCGAAGTACTCGAATACCGCTTTGCAGTAACCCGTCTCGGCATGGACCGTCTCCCCGCAGCCGTCGGCGGCCCCTCAATGCGCGAACTCTTCGGCATCACCGGCCTGCCAGAAGGCCCACGCATTCAGGGCGGCATCACTCCTCAGGACATCCAGGGCTTCCCGCGCTTCGGCCGTCAGTCCACCAACCCGCAGGCTCAGTTCCCCACCACAATCAACTCACGCCTGAACCTCTCGAAAATCATCAACCGCCACAACCTCAAGATGGGCTACGAATTCCTGCAGCTCAACATCGTTGTTGACGACACCAATCCTCTCTACGGAATTGATGGCTTCGGTGGTTTCTACTCCCGCATCCCCGGGCAGAACCTCGGCGCACTCGCTGGCGCTTCGGCCAATACCGTTAACTCCCTGGCCGACTTCTACTTCGGCTCGCGCAGCTCCTATCAGCTCGCCACCCAGGTGCAAGCCAACGCTCGCCAGCAGGCCCACTGGTTCTACATCCAGGACGACTTCAAGGTCAACAACAAGCTCACCCTCAACATGGGTCTTCGTTATGAAATGACCACTCCCACCTACGACAAAGACAACAAGCTTGCCAACTTCGATCCCACCCAGAACAAGCTGATCACCGCCTCCAGCGGCTCCATCGAAAACCGCACCCTGCAGCGTCAAACCTGGAACAACTTTGCTCCCCGCATCGGTGCCGCCTACCAGTTGAACTCGAAGACGGTTCTCCGCGGCGGCTACGGCTTCGGCTGGAATTACTGGAACCGCATGGCTTCCGCCGAATACCTCAACACCAACGCGCCTTTCGTCACGCGCTTCTCAACGCAGAACAGCCCCGCACAGCTTGGCAATCTCTGTACAGCAAATAATTACGTAAACTGCTTCCGCAGCCGCGAACAGGGCTATCCAACTAATCCCGCATCAAACGTAATTCTCTACGTCGACAAGAACACTCCCTGGGGCTACGTGCAGAACTGGCACTTCACCATCCAGCGCAAGCTCTTCAAAGACACCCTCCTCGATGTCGCCTACGTAGGCAACCGCGCAGACCGTCTGCCCGTCCTCGGTGACTTCAATCAGGCTCGCCCCATCACCCAGGCCGAACTCAGCCAGGGCCTCACCACCATCGGCACCCTGCTCGCACGCCGCCCCTACCAGGGCTTCAACAACATCACAGCAGTAGTGCCAACCGGCTTCTCCAACTACAACTCCTTCCAGCTGAAGTTTGAACACCGCGGCAACTGGGTCACCATCCTCAACGCCTTCACCTACGGCAAAGCAATTGACACCGTTGGCCAGGTGCTCGAAGGCTCTGTCGGTGGCAGCCCCAATCCGCAGGACATCCGCAATGTCGCTAACGACAAGGGTGCCTCCAGCTTCGACCAGCGCTGGAACAACACCACCAGCTTTGTCCTCGACATCCCCTTCGGCAAGGGCCGTAAGTTTGGCCGTGACATGCACCGTGCTCTCGACACCGTCGCCGGCGGCTGGCAGGTCAGCTCCATCATCAACACGCAAAGCGGCCTCCCGCTCAACTTGCGCTACCCCGACGCCGCTGGCATCCTCTCCGATGGCCAGCCAGACTTCCTCGGCAACGTCGCCCTCCGCCCCAACGTAATCAACGGCTCCATCGGCGTTCTCGCTCCTGAAGCCGAACGCAGCTACACCAACTACTTCAACCGCGCCAACCTCGCCATCCCGGCCGTCACCTCGCCCTTCGGCAATCTCGGCCGCAATGTCGCCTACGGCTTCCCGCTCTACCAGACCGACCTGGTTCTCTCCAAGAGCATCGCCCTGCCGGTGATCAACGAAGTGGCTCGGCTCCAGTTCCGCAGTGAGTTCTACAACATGTTCAACAAGACCAACTTCCAGCAACCCACGATCGACTTGTCCAGCGGCAACTTCGGTCGCGTTACCAGCACCTTTGATCCTCGTTACATTCAGTTTGCTCTCAAGCTGATCTTCTAAATCAAATCAGGCAGGTGTGCATCAAACAGAAAGTGAAATTTTTCTACTTTCTTCTGACGGCACGCCTGCTTTTTTCACAAGATACAACCGGAGTCGGCGCACTCAGCGGTCTTGTCCAAGGTTCGGATAAACAACCTGTTATATCGGCCGACATTTGCATAACATCCACTAACATTTGCATCAAAAGCGACTCTCAGGGTCGCTTTCGTTTTAACGGCTTACGACCCGGCACCTACACGCTCGACGTTAAGGGACCCAAAGTCCAGCTCAAGTCAAACCCAATTCAGGTAGCCGCTGGCGTCGAAAGCCGCCTTGAAATCACCCTCCCTTCGATTGAAGCAACAACCCAAAGTCTGACGGTCACCGAATCCGCCCTCGTCGCCCCAGAAGAAATCAAGACCTCGTCCTACATCGTCACCGGCAAAGACGTCTTCAAGAACGCAGGCTCACTCCAGGACGTCTCCCGCTTCGTTCAAGTCCTCCCCGGCGTCGCCATCGGCTCAGACGACTTCCGCAACGACATCATCGTCCGCGGCGGCTCGCCGCTCGAAAATCTCTTCATCGTCGACAACATCGAAGTCCCCAATATCAACTCCTTTGCGAACTTCGCCTCCGCCGGTGGCTCGGTCGGCATCCTCGATGCCAACCTCATCGAGAACGTCACCTTCCTCACTGGTGGCTTCCCTGCCCCCTATATCAACCGGGCGAGTTCCGTTCTTCAGATCACCCAGCGAGAAGGCGATCGCGACAAATTCGGTGGCCGTGCCACCCTCGGTTATGCCGGTGCCGGCATCATCTTCGAAGGCCCACTCGGCAAGTCAAAGAAAGGCAGCTTCGTCACCAGTTTCCGCCGCACTTTCCTCGACCTCTTCACCAAAGATGTCGGCTTCGGAGGCGTCCCGGTCGCCTACACCTTCAACACCAAACTTCTCTATGACCTTTCTTCTCGTGATCGAGTTTGGCTGGTCAACCTCACCGGCGTGGACAACATCCGCCTTGGAGCCAGAGAAGGTCAATCCGAGAAAGACCGCGAAGAAGAAGTCACTAACTTCGATATCCGCTACAAAGGCCGCCGCAGTGCCACCGGCTTCAACTGGCAGCGTGTATTCAGCGATCGCTCAGTTGGCCTGCTTGGGGTCACCTACTCTGCCGCCCGCGTCACCAGCTCAGTGAGAGATCTCCTCAGCACAGGCGCTGGCATCCCTGCCACTGGCAGTATCGACGATCTAATCGCACGCAGCCAGCTGCGTTACCGTGAAAACTCGCGTGAAGGCGAAGCCACCATCAAGTATGACTTCACCCACTACATGGGCGAGTCGCTAAAGCTGCAGGCTGGTGGCAACTTCAAGAGCTTCGGAGTCAGTTACAATTCACAGTCTCCCTTCGGCGACGATTCCCCATATTCCGTGCGGCCCAATCTCAATCCTTTCACCCTCGACAGACAATTCCGCACCTCTCAAAGCAGCGGTTATGCCCAGATCACCGGCGACACCATGAAGCGCCTAAGCTATACGATCGGTGGCCGTTGGGACAATTACAGCTTTATCAATCGCAACCGCTTCAGCCCCCGCGCTTCCCTTAGCTATCGCCTGAGCCAGCGCATGCAACTCCGGGCCAGCTTTGGCCAATACTTCCAACAACCCGCACTGCTCTTCCTCACCGTTTTCCCGCAGAATCAGAACACCCTCCCCTTCCGGGCCGACCACTACATCACCGGCCTCAGCTACCGATTTAAGAACGGCGTCCTCTTCACCGTCGAAGGCTACCGCAAGAACTACAAAGACTATCCCGTTGCCAGTCAGTTCCCCAGCCTTTCGCTTGCCAATCTGGGAGACACCTTCGCCGTTCGTACCATCCTCTTCCCACTTGTTAGCGCTGGCCGTGGCTCAGCCCAGGGCCTTGAACTGTATGCTGAAAAGCGCTTCGGCGACAAGTGGTTCGCTATCGGGAATCTCTCCTTCTCAAAATCACGTCAGGCAGGCCTCGACGGTATCGAGCGCCCCAGTTCCTTCGACTACAACCGCATCGCCAACCTCACCGGCGGCTACCGGCTTACCCCGAAGTGGGAACTCTCCGTACGCGCTTCGTATCTCTCAGGCCGCCCCTACACGCCCTTCGACACCAGGCTTTCCACCCAACAAAGCCGCGCCATCTTCGACCTCAACCGCGTCAATGCCGAGCGCCTCCCAGACTACTTCCGTCTCGACCTCCGTGCAGACCGCCGCTTCACCGTCAAAGGCAAACCCGTGCTCTTCTTCATCGGTGCCCAGAACATCACCAATCGCAAGAACACTGCCGGCTTCACCTGGAATCGCCGCCTCAACACGCAACTGGTCAACGAGCAACTCGGCCTATTCCCCACCATCGGCCTTGACTGGCGCTTTTAGTATGCTTTCCTAAAAGAATGCCAGAACGTCGCGACTTCCTGATCGGCCTCTCCGCCATGCTTGCCATGAATGAAGAGGCAGCTGCCGCCGATACGATTTATATTCCTGCAGCCCAGTCTGAGAAGGAACGCCCCCTCCTACTGGATTTCATGCAAGAATACGCCTTCGCCATGATCGTCACCGCAAAGGGAGGCCTGCGCATCACCAACGTGCCTACAATCCTGAGCCGCGACAAAGACGGCTGGGGCAGCCTCTGGTGGCACATTGCCAGGAACAACCCGCAGAACAACGCCTTTGATGGTGCCGAAGAAGCTCTCGTAGTCTTCCACGGCCCGCACTCCTACATCTCACCCAACTGGTACCCCAGCAAACACGAGGCGCACCGGCAGGTGCCCACCTGGAACTACGAGGTCGTGCACGCCCACGGCACCTTGACCATCCACGACGACGACCGCTTCGTCCGAGGACTGGTTGCGCGGCTGACGCGCCAGCACGAGGCGAGCGAGCCGAAACCCTGGAAGATGACGGACTCTGCGCCGGAATTCATC
>JAPKYY010000156.1:0-1640 GCA_026394095.1 Acidobacteriota bacterium
CTGTTGGAGACCTTTATCGCCAGCGCAAAGTGGTTTCCAATGTTTCTGACCTGGTCTTCCGCGGCAACTTCTGTGATCGTCGCATTGCGGTACAGCAATTCGTCGTTACCGATTCAAGCGGCCAAAATACAGATTTCACACTTTCCAACATTCCTGCCGGAGTATCCGTGTCAGCGGTAAGCGGAGTAACACCCGCAGTGATCACCGTTTCAGTGGATCCTCTGACCTTCAGCAACACACGCGGCACCGCCGTGAGGACGATCAGCATTAATTCTGAAGGATCTATCCTCAACTCTTCCAGCATCCGCCTGTTGATCAACTCAAAAGAGCCCGACCAGCGCGGTACCGCCATCAATGTGCCAGGCACCCTGGTTGACATTCTTGCAGATCCGGCACGCGACCGCTTCTTCGTGATCCGCCAGGATAACAACAGCGTTCTGGTCTTTGACGGAACCAGCTATCAGCAGATCGCCACCCTTCGAACCGGCAACACGCCGACGCAGCTGGCGATCAGCTTTGACCGCCGCAATCTACTGATCGGTAGCGATAACTCGCAGGTCATTTATGTTTACTCGCTCGACACCCTCCAGCAGCAGCCTTCCATCGCTATGCCGGGTGGGCATTACCCGCGCAGCATTGCTAGCGCAGCCGGGGCAACCTTAGTCGCCAGCCGTGTGGCGGGGCCGCAGCACAAAATTTCACGCGTCGACTTCGCTTCTCGCCGAGCGACTGAGCTGGCAACGCTTGATGTATTCGAAAACAATATCAATGTCGACACGGTCCTGATTGCTTCTCCAAATGGGGCAAAGATCATGGGTGCATCCAAAGACGGCACTACGCTGCTTTTCGATGGAAACTCAAACTCATTTGTCGCCTCCCGCAAAGACAACACAGTCCTTGGCGGCTCCTATGCGGCATCGAGTTTTGACCAATTCGTAGTTGGCAACTTCCTCCTGAATGGTTCACTGGTTCCGATCCGGCGTCTGGCACCGGATACGCAGCCAAACTACGGCTTCGCCTTCGTCGACAATACTGGCTTCCGCACGACCTCCGGTAGTGCTGATGGCCCGGGTACGATTCAGCGCATCTCTTTCCCGACCGGAACAGCGCAAATCGGCACACGGATCATTGAGTCCCCAGTGCCTGCCAATGCCGTCACTCAGCCCTTTATTCGAACCGTTGCGCCGCTCTATTCGCGGAATGCAATCGTCGTACTCACTGTCTCTGGCTTCACCGTTCTTCCCTGGACCTACGATGCTGCTGTGGCTACGCCCAAGATCACTAAGGTAACCAACCTTGCCGATGGTTCAACTGCCATCGCCCCGGGCAGCCTTGTCAAGATCGAAGGCAACGACCTCAGCCCAATCAACCAGGCTTCCCGTGAGCGTCCTCTGCCGACGGCGCTCGGTGAAAGCTGCATCACTGTAAATGGCCTTCCGATTCCGCTGATCTTTGTCAGCGGCAAAGAGATCAATGCTCAGATCCCCTTTGAGATCGCCGGCAGCACCACGCTGATCCTGCGTACCCCGGGTGGAGTGAGCGACAACTTTAATCTTTCGGTAGCTCCGACGGCTCCCAGCATCTTCCGCACGCTGATCGAAGGCATCGACACGCCGGTTGCGACGATCGTAAATGGGCGT
>JAPKYY010000156.1:1647-17403 GCA_026394095.1 Acidobacteriota bacterium
ATCAGATCCTTTGGCCAGTTCGCTGGTGGCTCCGGTAGTAACGCTCGGTGGTGTTGAGATTCCGGTTACTTTTGCTGGACTTACTCCTGGTGAAGTTGGGGTCTACCAGATCAATGCACAGATCCTGCGCTGGGTGCCGACCGGCTTCAGCATTCCGCTCACAATCTCGCAGGGCGGTTCGGTAACAACGCTCACTCTCCGAGTGATTGAATAAAACATTTATAGTAAGAAATGTTCTCACTATAATCTTCGTAGAAGGAGCTAACAAATGCTTGATCTCTCTAAACTTGCCCGCACGGGCCTGATTCTGGCCACTGGCCTTATGGCGAGCATTCCTGGTATGGCTCAGCGATGGGAATTTGGAGCTGGCGCTGCCGGCACCTTCTACACCACCAAAGAAGTCACTGTCGCCAGTGCAAAGGCTCAGGCCGGATTCAAGAGCGGATGGGGTGCGACTGCCTGGCTTGGCAACGACATGCACAAGTACATTGGTGGTGAGATTCGCTACATGTTCCAGCAGAATGATCTGAAGCTGGAATCTGGCGGCAGGAATTACGCATTCGGTGGCCGATCACAGACGATCCATTATGATTTCCTGATCCACGGCGCAGCCCGGGGAGCCAAGGTTAGGCCGTTTATTGCGGCCGGAGCCGGGTTCCGTGGCTATGAAGGAACTGGTAAAGAAGTAGCGGTGCAGCCGCTAAACAACTTTGCCTTCCTCACCAAGACCACCCAATGGGTTCCTGTTGTCTCAGTTGGTGGCGGTATCAAGTTCATGGCTTCGAAGAAGCTTTCCTTCCGCGTTGAGTTCCGCGACTACCTTTCGCCGGTTCCCGACAAAGTGCTGACGGCAGCGCCTGGGGCCAAGCTCAACGGATGGTTCCACAACTTTGTTGCACTTGCTGGCGTCTCGGTTCTGTTCTAATCAGAGCAGATGCCAGAGAAATGTTCGATTTGCGGCACTCGCAGAGCGAAGAGATTTTGTCCCGGACTGCGGGCTGACATCTGCCCGCAGTGCTGCGGCAAAGAGCGCGAAGAAACTATCGCTTGTCCGTTTGACTGCGAGTTCCTGAATCAGAGCCGCGACCGTGAGAGGTTGCGTGAACTGAAGCCGGAAGAAATTCCTCATCCCGACATCATCGTCAAAGAAGAGTTCCTGCGAGATCATGAGCCGCTCGTCCTGGTTGTGGCTGCTGCCCTTTCAGAAGGTGGCCAAACACTCGAAGGATTGATTGACAACGATGCGCGCGAAGCCATTGAGAGCCTTGTCCAGACATATCGCAATCTCGGCAATGGGCTCATTTACGAAAGCAAACCGAAGAATCCAATAGCAGCGGCTCTACATGACAATGTCCAGTTGCGCGTGAATGAGTTTTGCCAACAGATTGAGGCGCAGGCTGGATACGCGGCGATTCTCGATTCTCATGTCCTTGGTGTTCTGATCTTCCTGCAGCGGATGGAGCTGCAATTGAACAACCAACGGCGGCGAGGCCGGAGCTTTCTTGATGCAGTAAGGCATTTTATTCCTCCCCCAGTTCCTGCAAATCCCGCGACAATGGGTATATGGCAACCGGAGTAGTCGTATTCGCGCACGGCTCAAGTGTAGAAAGCGCGAACGAAGCAGTAAGGGTTGTGGCGCGGGTAATTTCAGAGGACAGCGCCTTTCCGCTGGTGGCAACCTGTTTCCTTGACGGAGGCAAGCCTGATCTGCCAGGGGCAGTGGAAGATCTGCTGGCTAAAGGGGCTGACCGGATTCTGGTCGTTCCTTACTTCCTGACCGTTGGGCTGCATCTTAAGAGAGATTTGCCGGATTTGATTGAGAAGATCCGGGCGGAGCGTAAGGATTTGGCGATAGAAGTGACGCCGCCGCTGGATGGGCATCCTGGACTTGGTGCGATTCTGCGGGACAGGGCAAAGGAGGGGATGGAGCAATGGCGCTAGTAGAGCGAAGTGCAAGACTGATTGAGACATTTGATGTGGGGCCGGGGATCCGCCACTTTCGATTTGAAGTGCCCGATGTCGAGAGCTTTGAGTTTGTTCCTGGGCAATGGGTATCGATGACCGAGCTGGTAAACGAGAAGAAGGTCACGAGGGCTTACTCGCTTGCTTCTCTGCCGGATTCCAATCGTTTCGAGATCTGCTTGAACAAAGTTGACGACGGGCTCTTCACGCCGTATCTCTTCTCGCTCAAGCCTGGCGACACGGTTCCGACCAAGGGGCCGGTTGGTGCCTTTACGGTGAAGTCCAAAGAGCGGGAAGCGATCTTTGTGGCTACTGGGACTGGTGTAGTCCCCTACCGTCCGATGCTGCAGCAATCTGGTTATCTTGACCAGGGAACCAAGGCGACGCTGATCTTCGGAGCTCGCTATGCGGAAGGCTTGATGTTCCGGTCTGACTTCGAGGCGCTAGCGGCGAGGTTGGAGAACTTCACCTTTGTGCCGACGGTGACTCGTCCTGGTGAGGACTGGCAAGGAAGAACTGGCCGGGTGCAACCGTTGTTGTGGGAAGTGCTTGGAGACCGCACCGACGTTGATGTCTATGTGTGTGGGCTCAAAGAGATGGTTGAGAGTGTCCGCGAAGAGCTCAAGCTGCGGGGGCTTGACCGCAAGCAAATCATCGTGGAGAAGTACGACTAACCTGATATGGAATTGAGTAGTTCTCGCATTATTGCTCTGGTGCTTTTGGATCTGGTTTTGTTTGGAATCTCGGCCTTTTTGATGTTGCAGTGGATGCCGAGGCCCTTGAAGCCAATCGACTATCTGTTGGTTGGCGGTGTTGCTACTCTGATCAGTTTGCTTGGCACCTGGCTGCTGATCTCGCGGGAGCTTCCGAACCGTTCGGGTTTTCTGATTAAGAGGCGAATCAAGAAGGGATAGGGCGAATGATGAGCTGGCGCTATTGGGACATCAGTGTCCCGTTGACCGACGGGATGGTTTGTTGGCCGGGGGATGCGGCTCCCAGTCTGATTCAGGTGGCTGAGATGGATCGCGGGGATATGTGTAATGTCACCAAGCTCCATATGAGCGCTCATACAGGGACACATATGGATGCTCCACGGCACTTCATCAACGACGGGGTTGGTATCGATCAGACACCTCTCGATGCGATGATCGGGCCGGCGCGGGTGGTTGAGATTTCAGATCCTGTTGCGATTCGCAGAGCAGAGCTTGAGGGCATAAAGCCTCAGCGTGGGGAACGGTTGATCTTCAAGACGAAGAACACACGGGAGTCCTGGGCGAAGCCTGATTTTGACAAGGACTTTGTCTATATCGCCGATGAAGGGGCGAAGTATCTGGTGGAGTGTGGGGTGAAGACGGTGGGGGTGGACTACCTGTCGATCGGTGGCTTCTATCACGACACGGCGGAGACTCATGTGACGATTCTGGGCGCAGGAATTGCTGTGATCGAAGGCCTGGAACTGAGCCAGGTGGAGCCAGGGGACGATGAACTGATTTGCCTTCCGCTAAAGATTGCAGGCGCCGATGGGGCGCCTGCAAGAGTCGTTCTTCGAAGGCCAGCCTAGGCGAGTTCACCGTCGGTGTGGACGCGGTGGCTCATGGCTGTTGATTCCTTGAGCTTGTAGGTTTCGATCCTGGAGCCGGTGGGGCCTTTGGAGGTGCGCTCGAGGATGCTGGACATCTCGGCCGGGGTCATCTTCTTGAGTGTCTTGAGCACAGCGATGTTTTGTTCGAGTTGATCGACTGACTCGACGCCTGAGACCAGCGTGTTGGGGTTCTGGGTCCAGGCAAAGCGGAGGCACTCTTCGATAGTTGCGATGCGCATCTTACGGATGTTGCCGATTGCGTTGGACTTCATGCCGATGAGGCCGAGGCCACGCTCACGCACTTTGGGATGAACGTTCTGGATGAAGCTGAGGTAGTGGGGGTCGATGAGATTGACCGGGCACTGAACGGTTTCCCAGCCGGAGTAGCCTTCAAGGAGGCGGAGGTGGACGTTGGGGTCCGCATGGCCAGTGAAGCCGATGTGACGGACCTTGCCCTGTTCTTTGGCTTTGACGAAGGCTTCGAGCGAGCCACTGGGCCCAAAGATCTTGTCGACTTCGGCCATGGTAACGACTTCGTGGCACTGCCAGAGATCGAGGTAATCGGTCTTCATGCGCTTGAGGGTATTTTCAAGCTGAAGCATGGCGCCGTCGCGGGTTCGGTTCTCGGCCTTGGACATCAAGAGGACACGCTGGCGGAGGCTGGGGGCATCGCCGAAGACCTTGCCATAGGTGACATCACTTTCGCCGTTGTGGTACTTAGCGGCGCTGTCGAAGAAGTTGACGCCTAGCTCGAGGGCCCGATTGATGATGCGGACGCCTGAAATCTCGCCTCCGACGCGCATGTGGTAGCCGCCAAGACAGAACTTAGAAACTTTGAGTTGGGATTTGCCCAGGATGTCCATGGGCATTGGCATTTCGGCTAGAGCTGCGGCTGAGAGGCCGAGAGCTGTGGAAGTCTGGATAAATTCGCGACGCTGCATACAGCGATTGTATCTAGTCGCGACCGGGGAGGAGTTTCATGAGCTTCTCAAACCAGCTCATGTCGGTTGCCGGCAAGGGCTTGGAACGGTTGCTGACAGGAGGGGCATCGGGGGGCGGATCGTAGGGAGCTTTGCTGGTGAGCTTTGCTCTGGTTCCGTCGAACAAATAAGACTTAAGCCAAAGCTTGCCAGCGTCGTCTTCGACGACGACCTTAAACTGCGGGGCCTGAACCATTACAGGGAAGAAGCCGCGGAGGTTTCGCTCGCGGTAGGCCGTCTCATAGCGATGCTTCCGCGCGTTGTAGGTAAAGAGCCGAAGGCCGTCGAATTCAAAGGGAGCGTATTTCTGGCTCTGTGTCGTCCACAGCCAGTGGTTGTGTTTGGTGCCATCGTCGTTTACTTCGCCCATTGGAAAATAGGATGTGATGCGGCTTCCCTCGGCGTACTGTGCGACATCGTCCGGGACCTCAAGGAAGATCGCATTGGTGAGGACCCAGCCTACGCGACCGTCCTTGTTGCGGATCATGACGAGGTCGTCCATTGGCTTTGCTTCGACCGGCTTGCCTGGTTCGACTTCTACCTTTGAACGGGACATGTCGAGCCAGTTGGCGGGAGGCTTCGGAGCGGCTGGTGCTGGCGGCGGGGGAATCGCCGGGTCTTTCTTCGCACGCTTCTTTTTGGGTTGCGGCTTGGGGCTGAGGTCTTCGATCTCGATCGTCTCGCCCTGATAGGGGACACGAACGACGACACGGTGGCCGATGACGTCGAAGCGCTCTTTCTCCTGGATCTGGAGGAAGGTTGGGGAATAGCGGTTGGGGTCTGTGTGGACGTTGACGATGTCAAAGACGGTTGCGACGCCCATGCTCGGGGCGGACTTGTACTTCTTTGCCAAGTCGTCGAGCTGATCCATTTGTTTGGCGCTGATCAGCAGTTTGATATCGACCCAGCCAATGATTTGAGATTTTGTGCGGACCTGGAGGAAGCGGCGTCGACGGTCGAGAACTTCGAGCTTTTCACCATGTTTGACCGTGGTGATTACAGGGGAGCGGAGGGAGACATCCTGGCGGAGGGGGAGTTCGTTGGGACCGGCGAAGGCTTCGCCGATGACGCGATAAACCGGGCCCTGTTTTTGCTTTTCGCAGGAAACAAGACCCGGGAGGATCGCGAGGATAAGGAGAAGAAACGCCCTAGACAGCCTGGGCAATTTCGAGTAATGAATCTTCAAACGAATAGTCGATGCGTTTGCGCTTCACTGCGTTTCTCAAATACCAGCGGTAGGTCTCTTTCAGGCCGGTTGCGAAGTCGCGGGGCTTGAGTTTGAGCATGCGCTGGGCCTTGTTGGTGACCATGGTGATGGGCGCGATATCGAAGTAGTAGCCGAAGTAGAGTTGTGGCCCCATGGGGTGACCGCCGGCGAGGGCGATCTGGCGGCGCGGAACACGGATGACTTGCGGCTTCTTGCCTGTGGCACTGGCGAGGGCGTGGACGACTTCTTCCTGCGTGAGCGGGCGGGAGTTTGCCACATTGAAGGCGTTGCCGATGGCCTGAGGATGCTCGAGCACCTTCTGGCAGGCGAGGATAAGGTCCGCTACGTGGACGAACTGCATGAGGCGGCGGCCATCACCCGGGAGGATGAGGGGGCGGCCAGCGCGGAGACGATCCCAGAAGAAGGCTTCGCGGTAGTAATTGTTGCCGGGGCCATAGATGAAGGGCGGGCGCAGCGTGATGACCGGGACATGATAGCGGTAGTACATGCGGAAGAGCATGCGCTCGCTCATGGCTTTGTTTCGCACATAAGCGTCAGGATGATCATCGGGGGCCAGAGCGTCAGCTTCGTGGTGGTTGAGGCCGTCGCCGTAGGCAGCAACGCTGGACATAAAGATGTACTTCGAGAAGTTGCCTTCCATCGTCTTGATGGTGTGCTCGACCTGAGCGGCGGTGGTGCCACGCTCCCAGTCGTAAACGTTATCGAAGACGATATCGAACTTTTCGCGAGCGAGAACCTTCTTGATCTGTTCTGGATCGTTGCGGTCGGCTACGATATTGCCGATCTTCTTCTTGAAGGGATGGGCCTGCTTCCGGTGCAGGATGGTGACATCGTTCTTCTGCTTAAGCAGAGTCTCTACCAGCAGGCGGCCAACAAATTGGGTTCCGCCGATCACAAGGATTCGAGCGCCGGATGTATTAGTTCTGGCTAATGATTCAAACACAGTATTTTCTTCAACTCCGTCTAGGCGGGTTTTGTTTAGTCGTAGTAGTCAAGGCCCAAGTGGGTATTCATCGTTGCGCCAGGCGGAACGGAAGAATAAAACCGGGGTCCAAAAAGGGCGGCTCGGTCCGAATCGCTTCCATTCCTAACTGTTTTGACGCATAGAGATTGAAAAGGCTTCATGTTTTCGCGGGCGAGGATTCGCTCGGCGGGGGAAAACATGACGTTATGTCTGGGATCAGCCGGATTCGAGAACAACGTAGCGCCTTTCTTGTAAGTGCTTTAGTAGGAATAAAAGCCAGTCGAGAGGACCAATTGTTATACTACCAATCGGATGAGCATTCGCGCTACGGCTACCATCACGGCAGTTTTGGTGGACGATGAACGTTTGGCCCGGGAAGAGCTGGAATTCCTGCTCCGGGATTTCGTTGACATCGAGGTGGCAGGGGTGGCTGAAAATGGGGTTCAGGCACTGGAAGTCATTGAAAAGATTGATCCTGATCTTGTCTTTCTCGATGTGCAAATGCCGGGTTTGGACGGATTGGGTTTGATTCGGCGGCTACAGGAAAAAAATGTACGGTTGCCATATTTTGTTTTAGCAACAGCGTTTGACCAGTACGCAGTTGAGGCATTTCGGCTGGAAGCGATGGATTATTTGCTCAAACCGGTGGAAAAAGACCGGCTGGGAGTGACAATCGAAAGGGCCAAAAGATACCTCGCCGAGCATGGGGAGATGGCCGAATCGGGTTTGCTTGAGGCCGGCAGGGTTTCGAGCCCCAAGAGTAAGGTAGTGGTGCGGACGGGGAGCCGGAATTTGCTGATCGATACCAGCGAAGTAATCTATGCAACGATTGAGGACGGTTTGATCCAGATTGTTGCGACGACAGTTACCGGTGAGAGCAGCTACAAGACGATCGATGAGTTGCAGGGGGATCTAGACCCTGAGGTGTTTTGGCGTGTACATCGGGGTTATCTTGTGAATCTGAACCGGATCCGGGAAGTGAATCCGTGGTTTCACTCAAGCCTGATGTTGAAGATGGATGACGGCAAGGGTACGGAAGTGCCGGTGAGCCGGGCTCATGCCAAGAAGCTGCGGGCATTTTTGAAGTTATAAGGAGGAGGCTGCGCGATGGCTTCGGTATACAAGGAACGGTCGGATGAGCTGGAGAGATTTGAATTCCAGTTTGGGGTGGAGCGTGGGCGGTTGGCGATGGCGCAGGATCTTTTAACGGATGCACTGAGCCTGGTGGGGCAGCATGGAGTTTATTGTCAGAGTATTCGCCAGCCGGGAAAGCCAGCGATGGACTTGCAGATCATTCTGAAGTTGCTCAATGACAGCAAAGAGCTGGTGACCGATGTGATGGACGGGCTCAAGGGGCCACAGAAGCCCGCCTGAACACACCTCGAGTGAGTGTGTTCAGGGGCAATGTTGGCTAGGGCCTGATTGCGGGTTCAATTGTCAAGGATCTTGCGGCTGTTGGGCCTGGGTTGTAGGTGGTTGTTATGCAGCTAGCTTTGCAGCGCGGTGTTTGTCGACGATTTCGCGCGCTTCTGGCATTAGGGCCATCAATCGGACTGCGAGCAGGCCTGGGCTGGTTTTGCTTAGGTCGGCTTTGCGGACATCAAACATGGGGAAAGTGGCCGGGATGTCGACGATTTTGTCGAAGAGATAGACTTCGGTGTGGATATCCATAGCGAGAACTCGGTCTCTTTGCAGCTTTGTCAGCTCTTTGAGGGCGCGGTCGGCGCGGCGCTCCTGGGCGGCGCAGAGTTTGAGGATGCGCTCCATTTGGGTGAAGAGGATTTGGTTATTGGGTTCGTTTGACCAGCGGTCCTGGGCGTCGATTTCCATTTGTCTAGCCCGGTCGACCTGGAAGAGGGCGAAGACGTAGCGCTCAAAAGTTTGGAGCTCGAGTTCGCCTTCGGGGAGGCATTGCTTCAGGAGTTTGGCCTTTAGGGCATCATATTGGCTTCGATCGTGCGGATTGTTTTCGAAGATGGTTGTTGGGTTGGCTGTTAGTCCGTGGCGGGTGCTGTTGGCTGCGTATTTGGTGCGGCCTTCTTCGGTTTTGGGGCCTGTAGACTTCTTTGCGTTTTGCCTGTTGGCATCGATTTGAGCTTGTGTTGACATGGCTCGGTTGTCCTTCATTTGAAATAGAAAAAGGAGGCGCACGGAGCACCTCCCGATTTAGAAGCTAGCAGGTGGGTTGGGCGATTCCGAACCACGATTTTTCGAAGCTGTTGATTTCAGGGGAGATTGAGTTGCAAAAAAGTCGTTAACGCCTTCCACGAGCACGTACAAGTTCTTGGCTCATAAACCAGGATGAAAATGCCGGCCTCTTGGAATCCTCACGCTTACGCATGGGGTTGGTCGGAGATCAATTATCGTCAAGCTATTGATTTTGAATACATTTAGCAATGGACATACGTAACGTGCGCTTGTATGCTGTGGAAATGAATCTCACTCTTTCCGTAAATGACGATGTGGTTCAAAAGGCTCGAAAGCGAGCAGAGCAGTTGGGGAAGAGTGTGAACCAATTGTTTCGTGAATGTCTGGAAGAGTTGGCAGGGAAGCCGGATCCGGAAAGGGATGCGGCGGAGTTTGAACGGCTATCAAAGATATCGCAAGGGGATTCCAAGGGTTGGAAGTTCGATCGCGAAGAAGCGCATGAGCGCCGATGAGAGAGGATTTGAACGCGGGGAGTAGTTTGGGTGAGGTGCGGGTAGTGAATCCGTTTGTGTAGCTGCTGAATGGAATCCTTAGTAGATTGGATGGGTTTGCACGTCTTACGTATTTAACGTAAGATTGTACGTATGGAGCGTAAATCGCCAATCGCCGATGTTTTGCTGGGAAAAACCAAACAGAATCTGCTGTCGGCGATTCTGTTGCAACCCGAACGCTCCTGGTATCTCAGCGAAGTTGCGCGTTACCTCCAGGTTCCGCCGTCGAGTCTCCAAAGAGAACTCGCGCAGTTTGTCGAGTCCGGTATTGTGGTCAAGCGACAAGACGGAAATCGGGTTTACTTTCAGGCCGACCGGACCTGCCCAGTCTTTGAAGAGTTGTTCGGCCTCTTAACCAAGACGGTCGGACTTGCCGACCTTGTTCGAGATGCCTTGACACCGTTCCAGGATAGAATTGAGCTGGCTTTTATCTATGGCTCCGTAGCGACGAGTCGAGAGCGGTCATCGAGTGATGTTGATCTGATGCTTGTTGGCGAAGCTACTCTTGCTGAGGTAGCCTTTCCAGTAAGGGAACTGGAATCCCGGTTGGGGCGAGTTGTCAATCTGACGGTGTACACTAGCCTTGAGTTCGCGAAGCGAGTAGCGGAGAAGAACCACTTACTGACCGCTGTACTCGAGACTGAACTTCTATTCATTCTAGGCACGGCAAATGACTTGGCAAGACTTGTTAAACGCCCAAAGGGTTCGCGCCCATAGGACCAGTCCTCAGGAGATTCTTGATCTTCGCGCTGTTGTTGAACGAGACCTTGCCGACTCCAAAATTCCTGAGCTTTCCGATGATCGCCGCTTTGCCACCGCCTATAACGCCGTCCTGCAACTGACCAAAATTGTGATCGCATGCGAGGGCTACAGGGTTGTTGGCCTCGGCCATCACCAGACGACGTTTCAGGCTTTGGAACTGGCACTGGGGCCATCTGTTCTCACCTTCTCTGCCTATTTCGAACAGTGCCGCCGCCAGCGAAACCAAGTTGATTACGATATGGCAAATGTCGCGACTGAAGCAGATGCAGACCTGCTCATTCAGAAGGCTGAGGATTTCCAGAAACTTGTTGAGGGGTGGATCAAGAGCAATCATCCTTTGTATTCTGTCTAGCCGAACGGCCAGTGTTCCGCAGGGGCGGAGGTACTGGTGAACGAAGAGCTGAACGCGGGGAGTAGTTTGGGTGTGGTGCGGGTAGTGAATCCGTTTGTATAGCTTGTGATTGCTAAAATGCATTGGCCTCCGGAGATCGTTTGCCTGAGCAGTGGATCTTCGAAGGCCGATGGAGTGTGTTTTTTTATTTGTTAGTTATTCGAGGTAGTAGGCGGTGACGTTGACGGAGACTTCGGCCTGGGCGGTTGAGGTGTACTTGTTGACGATTGCGCAGAATTGGGTGCCGGGCTTGGAGTAGAACTTGACCGGTTGGCCGGCGATGTAGCCCGTGTAGTTGGGGTGCCAGCGGAAGAGCTGCGTGTAAGGTACGTAGTGCTCGTTGGTGGAGTAGCTGCTGGTGGTGAAGGCGAGGGTGAATTCGCCGGGGAAGCCTTGCAGTGGCATGGGGGCGTTGGGGTCTGCCTTCCAGGCTTTGGCTTGTGAAGAGACATACTCGACCACCAGAGTGCGGTTAGAAGGGACGTTGATGCAGGCCTTCTTTGTGGTGTCGCCGTAGGCAAAGGAGACGTCGAGGTTGAAGTTGACACTTCGTTCTCCGCCTTTCTCCAAGACGGGCTGCGGTGCCACTGGTAATGACAACGGGACCGTCACGATCTGTGCTGAGGCTGTGTTGGCCAGCGTGAATGCGCTCATGGTAAGAGCTAATGTTGCGATTGATTTGATGTTCATGTTCGTTTGTTGTTTCCTGCCTGTAGTGCGATGGCAGTTACAAAAAACGATCAGGAATTATTCTTGCCGTAAGGCTGTGGCTGGGTCTAGTGCAGCAGCGCGGCGGGCCGGAAGCCAGGCGGCTATGGTTGCCGAAGAGGCCAGCAGGAGCAGTGAGATGCCAATCAGGATTGGGTTGAGGGGCTTCAACTCGAAGAGTTCTTTCTCGAGGAACTTACTGCCGTAGTAGATGGCAGGTGCGCCGAGGATGAGGCCCAGAGTGGTGAGGCCGATGGCTTCTTTGAGGACCATCCAGATGACGTTGCGGGGGACTGCGCCGAGGGCAAGGCGGACGCCAATTTCGTTGCGGCGGCGGCTCGCGTTGTAGGACATTACGCCGTAGAGGCCGATGACGCTGAGCAGTAGCGCGAGGATGCCGAAGGAGCCGCAGAGGGTGGCGAACATGCGCTCGCGCTGGAGGTTGCGGGCGACGAGTTCTTCCATGGTGAAGGGGTCGGCTAGCGGTAAGTTGGGGTCGAGCTGGCGCATGATTTCGCGGATCGATGGAAGGAGCGCGCTGGGGTTGGCTTTGGTTCGCAGGACGACAGTAGCTTCTTCTTTCTGTGTCTCAAAGGGCAACCAGAGGAGGTGGGGGCGTTCTTTCATGGAGTTGAAGGCGAAGGCGGGTGCGACTCCGATGATTTCCATGGATTCGGCCTTTGGTGAGGGGTCGTCGCCGTGGCGTATTTTGCGGCCGATGGGGAAGGTGTTGGGGTCGAGCTGGCGGGCGAGGTCTTCACTGATGATGGCGACCTTGGGTGCTTTGGGAGCCATGTCGGCGGCGGTGAAGTTGCGGCCGGCCTTGAGTTTGCCGGCGAAGATCGGCAGGTAGGTTGGAGTGATGGCGTTGATGGCGACGTCGAATTTCTTGTCTTTGCCGACCTCCTGGATGTTGCCCCACCAGCCGCCCTGATTCATGGGCCGGATTGTGGCGAGCGAAGCCGATTCTACGCCGGGTGCGCTGGCGAGGGTGCGCTCGAGTTTGTCGTAGAAGGGGGGGAGCGTGTCTTTGTTGTAGCCGGAGGTTCCCGGGCGGAGGCCAAAGACGAGGATGTTGCCGCGATCGAAGCCGGTGTCCTGCGAGGAGAGGTTTCGGAGGTTTTCCGTGAAGAGGACGGCTGCGGCGACCAGGATGATTGCGAAACCCATTTGGCCGACGATGAGGAGACGGCCGGGCGTCCACCAGCGGCGAGCAGCAGAGCCGAGGCTGCCGGAGCCTTCTTTGAGTGCCGAGTTTGTGTCGACGCGGGAGGCACGCCAGGCGGGGAAGAGCCCGAAGAGGAAAAGTGTGAGCATCGAGATGAGCGCTACTGAGGCGAGCATGGGGAGGTCGATGGTGAGGGGAAGGGGAGCTGAGTTGTCGCGGTTGCTGATGAATTGTGCGAGGCCCTTTGCGGTGGCGTAGGCGACGACGATGCTGGCGAGGGCGCTGAGGGTGGCGAGGATGGCGCTCTCGGTGAGGAATTGGCGGAGGAGGCGGCTTTGGGTGCAGCCGAGGCTGAGGCGGAGGGCGACTTCTTTGCTGCGGGCGGTGGCACGGGCTAGCAGGAGGTTGGCTGTGTTTGCGCAAGCGATGAGCAAGACCATGACCAGCAGGGCACCGAGGACGAGGAGGGGACTGCGGAAGTCGCGACTGAGATCGCCGAGGCCGCGGCGGCCATCGTCGAGGCGGAGGATGGGGTTGGTTTCGCCGGGTTTGGGCTCACGATTTTTTTGCCAGGACTGCGCGAAGGCGGCACCGAGTAGTGGCTGCAGTGTGTCTGTTGTGTTGCCGGGGTTGGTGCGGGCTAAAGCCTGGACTACCCAGGAACGGGGGTTGTTGAAATCGATATTGCCATTGCGGGATTGCGCGAATTCGGAGGACTTCCAGAGTGGGGAGTATAAGTCTGTGGAGTCGCCCGGGATGAGGCCGTAGAAGCTTGCGGGGAGGACGCCGATGATCTCGTAGGGGCGGTTGTCGATACGCAGAATCTGGCCGATGACTTTGGGATCGGAGGCGAAGAATTTGGTGTAGAAGTAGTGGGAGAGGAGAGCGACTGCAGGGGCGGTGGGGGTGTTGTCTTCTTCTCGAATGCTGCGGCCGAGGATGGGCTGGACCTGGAGGGTGCTGAAGAAGTTTCCACCGACAGCGCGGTTAAAGGCGATGACGGGCCGGCCGGCAAAACTGACGCTGCTGGGGAGGGCGAAGCTGTATGCGGAAATGGAGGCGCGGCCGGCTGCGGCCTTCTTCATGGACTCGATGGCTGTGTGGGGGAAGAAGTCGGCCACTCTGGTGACACCGTCGCGGAACATGCTGCCGGCGCCGCCGTCGGCGAGGTGTTGGGGGAAGCCAGCGGCCTGCCAGTGGATCAGTGAGAGTTGCTCTGGGGCCGGCACGGGGAGGGTGCGCCAGAGGATCGTGTTCATCAGGGAGACGATGGCGGAATTGGCGCCGATGCCGAGGGCGAGGGAGAGGACGACGGCGGCGGTGACGATGGGGGTTTGCTTGAGTTGACGGAGGCCGAAGTGGAGGTCCTGGAAGATGGTTTGGAGCCAGGCCCAGGGGCTTTCGTCGCGGCATTCTTCTTTGATTTGTTCGGGGCCGCCGAATTGTTTCTTTGCGAGGATGCGGGCTTCTTGCGGGCTGTGGCCGCGGCGGATGAATTCGTCGGTGAGCTCGGCGAGGTGGTGGGCGAGTTCGCGTTGTAAGTCAGATTCGTGGTTTTGCCAGGGGAAGCGCATGGGTTGGGACTCTGGGATTAGGACTCTGGGATTAGGATTCCAGAACGAGTGAGATTGCGTTGGTGTAGCGGCGCCACTGGTCGAGTTCGGCGTTGAGCTGTTTGCGACCGGTGGGGGTGAGGGAGTAGAACTTGGCCATGCGGCCGTTTTCGGATTCTTTCCACTTGGAGGTGATGAGGGATTTGCGTTCGAGGCGGTGGAGCGCGGGGTAGAGGGAGCCTTGCTGGACCTGGAGGACTTCCTGCGAGGTGAGGAGGATGCGCTGGGCGATGCCGTAGCCGTGGAGGGGGCCTGGAGCGATGGTTTTGAGGAGGAGGAGGTCGAGGGTGCCCTGGAGGAGGTCTGATTTTTCTTGCGCCATGGGTGGTGTGTCTACATAGATAGTGAAGCTACATGTGTCGAGTGTCAAGGTATGGGGGTGGGATTGGTGGGACGAGTGGGCGGGGGGCTAATACATTGCGTCGAAGCTTGTGAGCTTGGCGTTTCCTAGTCGCATTTCCAAGGTGAAGTAGACTTCCTCTTCGACTGGTCCATAGCCTCCTCCTCTGCGGACCCAATACATCAGCCCGACAGAGCCGGGATTGTTCCACCTACGGCCAACACGCCAGGACTGAACCGGCCACTTAGTTTCGCGGGAAGTGAAATGTTCTGCCTGGTCAGGATGGAGGAGCGGCCGGATGCAATCGAGGTTTCTGTTTGCCATAGATTCGAGGCAAGCTTCAGCGGAGTGTTCTGGCGATCGATCTCTGAACGGGTTGAGGATGCAGATGCTTCTCGGGCGGACGGCATCAATTTCGGGGTTGATAAGGATCAAAACGGGTTTGGATTCCCGGAGTGCGAAGAGAATTGCGGGGCCAGCTAGAAGACAGAAGGCGAATGCTAAAAGCAGTGTTTTAAGAATTCGCGGCATATGCTTGTGGATCAGCCATTGGCTGAATTGCCAAACAATCCTCGAACGTCCTTCATGAGCAGGTAAAGATGAAATTCATTGATTGGGGATCTCTCGAAACTGAAGCGCTCGTAGAATGATCTTGCAGCTTCGTCCTTTGCGTGGGCGACTATCGCTCGACTACCGACTAGCTCTGAGGCTTGAAAGGAGCGCAGTAAGGCGTCCTTGATCAGAGCTTTCCCCAATCCTGTACCCTTCTCTGAAAGATCGACAGCGAGTCTAGCCAAGAGCGTAATCGGAACGGGATATGAGCCTAAGCCTTGAGCCACTCTTTTGGGGACGTGATCTAAGCTGACAGAGCCATTGGACAGCGTGTAGTATCCAACAACTTTTTCGCCTCGCGTTGCTACGTATGTGCGTGAAGAGCGATTCTGATGGTTTTGCAGCGCAAATTTGATCAGAAACAAGTTGAGTGGTTCTACTCCACAATCAAAACTTGCCGTAAGGTGGGCTTTGTTAATGGGTTCAGGGCTGTTTAGGTTCATCGAAAAGACCAGGCTCGGTCATCAACTTACGCAGCGCCGGTAGATCGCGCGGAGGCGCATCAAGCGCGGCGCAAAACTCATCCCATTTTTCTTCGGACAAATAGAAGTGAGCCTGATCGGCAAGAATTTGCTGCGCTGCATCGAATGCCTGCTCGACCATGAAGTTTGTCAAAGTCGTTTGCTTGAGTTCGGCTGCTCGCGCAATCACGTCCTTTTGGAGCGGACGCATGCGGAGATGAACTTTCGTTTCCTTGAGAGCTACTTCGTTTCGCATCTGGCGCAAGTGTTCCTTCCTCATAAGGCT
>JAPKYY010000561.1:0-2371 GCA_026394095.1 Acidobacteriota bacterium
TGAGCTTTCACCTCATCAAGGCGCTCTTCAAGGCTCCCAGTCGTGTAAGTGGTGGAAACGAGAATACCGATCTGCGGTGCCACACCGGCTGCACTCCCAATCGCGCCTGCTCCGGCAAGCACCAAAAAGTTCCGTCGGCCAACACCCTTTGATTCACTCAGTCGCATCATCACCTCCAACATCTATCGATAGGATCCAACGCTTGGAAGACTATCATGATCCTCCAACTTCAACGACGCGCCACGGATGCTCGATCTCGCTAAGAAAATCAAGCTTGTGCTGCAGGTGAATGCCTTTCGCTCAAGTTGCGGGGTATCCAATCTCGGCAGCATCGTTCACAAGATCCGCGTAGACTCGGGTTGGATTCAACCGAAAAACAAGATCTGCGGTCAGCGGACGATGGTCGAAGACTTCCTTTACGGCCATCAAATCCAGGCTCACCTCGAAGTAGTTTCGGGCAAAATCAACGTAAGTCATTGGATTTCCGTCGAGCGCCGAGAGCAAGCATTCGGATCCGTCAGGGTCATCGCCTTCGGGAAAGCAAATCGGTCCGCACGACCATTGCAGGTCTTCAAACTTTCGCCATATACAGAATGTCGTATCTTCTAGACGAAAGGCCGGCTCGTTCAGAAACGGGGCAAATTCAGGCGGGATGTGGGTAAGCACCCCAGGCCAGACCACTAGGGATTCTTCCGACCAACCAGTCATTGGACATTCGTGATCGAAGCCCTTAATAATTGCACCCTTGGCAGCGAACGAAATGAAATACTCGTCCCCAGAACCATTCCTCATAGACGCCATTCGCTCCCCCGCTGCCGCATTGAAGGCTGCATTGAAGGAAAAGTATCTGTACTCCCATTCCGGGCACAGAATCGAGTCAAGCATTGCTATCGATCTGGTGATCTTCTCCAACGAATCAATATCGGGCAAACCGGAGAGATCCCGGGTAGAAATCGGCATCTTCCTCATAGTCTCGCATCCCGTTAGCGGCATTGAGAGGTTCACAGCAACGCTCGGATTCGGCCAACGGCGACAGCTCGCAAGCAGACTATTCTAAAGGTTACTCGTATCGGCCCCACCCATGCCTCTCGACCTGATCAACATCATCGTCAGCAGCACCGCCGCGCTCATCACCCTGATCACCGGCGCGCTCGTCTGGTGGCAAACCAGCCAGCACTTCCGCCACGCCCGTTCCGCCTCCTTCATCGAACGCTTCAACAGCGAAGAGTACTTCAGCGCCCGCATGGCTGTTGACCGTTTCGCCGCGCAAGACCCCACCTTCGAAGCCATCATCAAGGCCGAGGTCGGCCAGGAGGAAGAAGACCTTGAACGCGCCCGCCTCCACGTCCTCATGTTCGCCAACATCTTCCAGGAAATTGGTGCCGCCTACCGTGTCAAACTCGTAGACCGTCACTACACCTGGTCCGTTTTTGGCTTCCTCGCTCAATACTATTGGAAGAAACTTTCCCCCTTCGTACTCCGCCTCAGAGCCATCCGCAACCGCTACGAGCTCTATAGCGACTTCGAATACCTCGCAACTGAAATGCTCAAGCTCGACGACAAATACTCTCGCTTCAAAAACGCCGCCCCTACGTCCTCCTCAGACACCAATTTCCACATCTTCGCCTACGGCTCCCTGATGTCGCCGGCCAGTGCCCGCAAAACAATTTCCATTCCCGAAAGCGATCCCGCCTGGCAAGCGGCTCGTCTCTATGGCTTCGAGCGAGGCTGGTTTACAAGCGCCCCGGCGATTCTTGGTGAGAGCCGCCAAACAGTCAATCTCGCCTTCCTCGCTCTGCGCAAAGAACACGAGGCCTTTTGCAACGGGGTCTTGATCCCAGTCTCAAAAAAGGATCTTGAAAAACTCGACCTGCGCGAACGAGGCTATCAGCGCATCGAAGTAACACCCCTCGTTTTCCCATCCGTCAAAGGCCAGGTCTTTACCTACATCATTGACAAACAATCCACTCCTCCTTCAACGCTTGTCTCGGCAGAATACATCGGGGGAGTAGAGGCAGCAGCAGCCAGCTACGGGGAAATTTTTGCAGAGGAATACAGACAAACCACTCTTCCGCAACCCTTTCCCATAACTAGCGAAAGCTATTATTTCGCCGACCCCGTCCAGTCCATAGCGGCAGGGCGCAGCAGAGATCGATAGCGGCTCTGCGCAAAATGAACACTCCAATCTGCAATGTGCTATCGCTAGCCCTACCCATACTGGCTGCAGCATTCATAGGCGAACTGGCAGCACTGGTTTCTCTCTGGAGAGGAGAGCGCCTGCGTTGGCTTTCCTGGCTAGGCGTCATCGTCAACGGCGTGTTGTTGCTCCCACTCCCCTACCTGGCGCTCACAGCCGATTGGAGCTAACCCT
>JAPKYY010000561.1:2377-3016 GCA_026394095.1 Acidobacteriota bacterium
ATTGGAGCTAACCCTCAAACACCTCTTCAAACGGCACTACCTCTAGGCTCGCCACCCGCAGCGGCCACTCCGCCACCACCCGGTCCACCGCCAGCACTTCTTCCGGCTGCTCCACCTCATAAAAAATCGGTGTCGCGACACTCTCCCGCATCTGCCGGCCCAACGCCTCCATCCCCGGCCCCACCGCAACAAAACACATGTTCTCCGTATCCAGATCCTTCTGCGCCGCCCGGTTCACATCGTCCAACGTCAACGCAGCAAGCCCTTCGGCGATATAGCGCGTATACTCCGGCGTCCCATAAAACTCACTGTCAATCCGGTAGCCCTGCACCAGCGCTTCCGTCTTGATCAACAACTTCACATACTTCGACAGAAAATTCCGCGTCCGCTCAAAGTCCTCAACACTCATCCCATTGCGCTTCAACTGATCGATCTCATAGAGCGCCATCCGGAAAGCAAACAGCGCCTTCTCCGGCGTCACCGGCCGCAACCAAACCTCAAAGATATGCTGCTGCCGCGCCAGATTCGGCTCCGGCTCAAACTCATACATCCCATTCGGAAAGTACTCGATATAGGCATAATCCCCGTAATTCAATACCCGCACTACGCGAAACGAATCAAAGAGCCTGCCCCCGTTCC
>JAPKYY010000321.1 GCA_026394095.1 Acidobacteriota bacterium
TCGAAACGGCTTCTTTTACGTGTTTGACCGCACGAACGGAAAGCTATTGCTTGCCAAGCCCTTTGTGCAGCGCATGACGTGGTCGAGCGGCATTGGGACTGACGGGCGTCCCGTGATGGCCAAGCCCGGCGAGCTGAGTTGCCCGGATCATGCAACTAACTGGAACGGTACCTCCTATAGCCCGGCAACCAGGCTTTACTATCTGATTGCGATCGAGAAGTGTGTGGTGAACCTCCTGCCAGGCAGTTGGAAGACGGCAAGGCCGCCCGAGGATCCAGGCAAGAAGTATTTGCGGGCTCTTGATATCGAGACGGGTAAGACAGTGTGGGATGTGCCGCTGGTAGGGCCGGTAGATGGCAAGCGTGTGGCCGGGATATTAGGCACGGCGGGTGGTCTGTTGTTTTATGGTGATCCGAGTGGCTACTTCATCGCCGCCGATGAGCGCGATGGCAAAACACTCTGGAAGATGCCGCTCAATGCAACGATCAAGACTTCGCCGATGACATACAGCGTGGCAGGCAAGCAGTACGTAACGTTGGCCGTGGGGTCGAATGTGATGACCTTTTCACTGTCCGATTAGCTTTGGAGGCGGCCGGGTTTGGGCGGGGTGATTGCCTTTGCGGCTTTGACGTAGTCGCTCACGACTTCGCTGAGTAGAGGGTCCGTCCTGACGAGCTTCCCCTTTTTGAGGGAAATGTAGCCGTCGCCACCTTCTGCCATGAAGCTATTGGTGGTTACCGTGTAAGTCTTCTCGTTATCGACGGGTTGGCCGTTGATCTCGAGGCCTAGCAGCCGCTCGCCGATAGCGCGCTTGAGGTCGTAACGAGCTTGAATCCCCGATACCTGAACCATTCCTGCTTTGAGCGAAAGGCCTTGTTCAACGGCTTGCCGAAGGTCGCCACCGCTCAATGCGAGGGTGACCGAGGTGTTGAGGAACGGAAATGCGTCAAGCACACGGGCGCTGTCAATGCCGCCCTGGGGGATATCGGCACGGAGGCCACCTGCATTTGTAAGGGCGACATCGCTTTGAGCACGCTTGCGCATGGCGTCTGTCACAAGAGAGCCCAACGGGGATTCCGCATTGTACTTGCGGGTGATGGGTTCTGATGCCTGGCCAAAGACAGGCCCGATCCTGGGAGCGAGCGCCTTTTGATAGTGCGCCATGCGAGCGCTGACCGTCGGGTGGGCAGGGAGCTGGTCGCTCCAAACCTTGAGAAGCTGTACGTCGTGGCGAGTGATCCTGCGATTGTTGATGGAAAGGCGGATGCGGCCGAGTCGAGTACCGTAACCGTAGGTTTGCGTGATGATGGTGCCGGTGTCAGGGTGGAGGATGGGTTGATCGAGGCCGTGGTGGGAGTGGGCCGCGATGTAGAGATGAATACCAGGCACTTCTGCGCAGAAGCGCAGATCTTCATCTAGCGGCCGCTGGAGGGACGGCTCATTTTCTGCATCTGTCTGCATGGGGCCGGGCAAACCCATGTGCCCAAGTACGACGATGATGTCGACTGAATCTTTGAGGGCCGCGACGCATTTGCGGGTTTCTTCCACCGGGTCTGTGAATTCCAGTTCAGTGATCTTGGAAGGCATGATGGTGTAGCGGGCCGCATTGGTGCCCATGACTCCGATCACGCCGAGGCGGATGCCGTTGCGCTCGAAAATCGAATAGGGACGAGCGAAGCGGATGCCTGTGCCACGGTGGCGGACATTGCAGCAAAGCACAGGGAAGGGGACGCGGAGGATGCCGCGGTCGAAAGCTTGCCAGCCGTAATCGAATTCGTGGTTGCCAACACCGAGGGCGTCATAGCGCAGCAAAGTCATCATGTCGAGCAGAGCTTCGCCATTGGTCATGGCGGAGATGGTGCCGGTAAACATGTCGCCGGAGTCGAGGAGGAAGCAGGTTTTGGCTGAAGCGCGTTCTCGCTCGATCAGTGTGGCAAGATGAGCGGCACCGCCGAGTTTGGGTGAGTTGGGGAGCCAGTAAGCAGGGATCGGATCAAAAGCGCTGTGGAAGTCATTGGTGTAGAGAATCGTCAGGTCATGGCTGCCTCCGCCAAGAGTGGCGAGGGCAGATTGGGCGAAGCTGCGGCGGGTGAATAGTGACTTCAAATCTTCTACCTTTTCTATTTAGCCTTGGACAAGTCTTCCAGTGCCTTGCGGGCCACACGGCTATCGGGCTGCACCTTGAGCAGGCGCTGCATGGTGTTGCGGGCATCGTCCATACGCTTCAATTGCACAAAGACTCTTCCGAGGTTCAGATATAGAAGCTCGTCGCCTGGGGCTGCGGCAATGCCTTGCTCGAGAGCACGGATTGCCTTGGCTGGGTCTCTTGCCTGCAGATAGAGGATGCCGAGATTGTTCCAGGCTGCGGAGAGCGAGGGCTTCAATCGGACGGCTTCGAGAAGGGAGCGCTCGGCTTCTGCCGAGTTGTTCCGTTTTGCCAGCGTCAGGCCGAGGCCGTTGTGGCCGTCTGCGTTAGCCGGTTCGAGTTCGAGGGCTTTTCGGAAAAAAGCTTCCGCTTGTGGAAGCTTGTCCAGCTTGTCTGATGCCTGAGCGGCATTGAGCAAAACGTAAGCCAGGCCACTCTTGGCTGCTAGAGCCTGCTCGAAATATTGGAGTGCCGTCTTGTAGTCTTCGCGGGCCATGGCGACACCGCCAAATTCGTTCCATGCTTCGGCTGAACGAGGATCGAGGCGCAGTGCTTCTTCCAGCAGGCCCGTCGCTTTGTCCAGGCGATTGGCTTCCCGATGGATTTGCGCTACCAACACCATTGTGCGAATGTTGGCTGGTTGCCGGCGCAGCACGGCTTCAAGGTAAGGCAGGGCTTGCTCCGGATAACCACACCAGAGCAGCGATGCGCCCAGCTTGAAGAAGTCTCGACGGGCCTTTGCCGGAGGGCGCGGCGTGGCCATGTCTGCCCTCACTTGTTCAGCAGAAGGGGGCTTCGCGTAGATCTTGATTGCGTGGCCCTCAGCGTTGAGCAAGAGCGAAAGAGGGACTTCAAGCGGAGCCCGGTACTCAAAGAGGTAGCGACGGAAAAGCGAGTAAGCGGCAAGCAGATCCGGGCTCGCGGTGCGGAGCGTAAACAGGCCGGGGACTTTACCTGGTTCTGGAAGTGGCACTGCTGGAGCAGAAAACGGCCTTCTCTCGACGGGGCCGCCTTCGCGAATTTCATACACTGCGTTGGCTGTCAGATTCTCCAGCTTTTGCTCAAGGCCACTGGGCCACAGGATGCTGATCGACTCGGCTGTTGTTTTGTTGCTCAATCCGAAGTGCAAGGTCTTGGCGTGCTGCGAAAGATAGCCAGAACCAGCCGTGATCCACTTCGTCTGGCCATCGACAGTGATGCGGGCACCGATCGCATCGCGATTCGATTTTGTGCCGATGAGCCGGAAGGCAATCCGCTGGCGGGCCTGGCCCGCGCGATTCTGGAAGACTCGTAATTGTGGCCCGAGGCGGCTCTTCACCAACAGATCAAGACACCCGTCACCGTCGATGTCCGTGATGGCAAAGGCGCGCGAATCCCCCGCAAAGGCAAGCCCCGATTCTACTGAGGCGTCGCGATAAGTGTCGCCGTCAGGCGCGTAGAAAACGTTCGGCTCGTTTCCGTTCCAGCTATAACCTTCACGGATAAACTGATTGATCGCATTCCAGCCGTTTTCATAGGGGCCGGAAGCGATGGCTGTTGCTGGAGTCTTTGCCACCACCTGACGCCAGAAGAAGCCCATCAGATCGGGCTGCTTCGGCCCAGTCATCATGCCGCAAGTGAGAAACAATTCTGAGCGGCCATCATTGTCGAAATCTGCAGCATCGGCAGACCAGCCCCAGCGGCCCATCTCGATACCGCGAGTTTCAGCCTGAAACTTTCCACCCCCCAGGTTTCTGTAAAAGCTGTTGCCTTTGGTATGTCCGCGCCAGGCGTCATTGAAGGGATGAGGGAAGTTTTTGTGACGAACGATTTGTTGGCCGACTGCGGTCCACATATTGGCAACGTAGAGGTCTGGCCGGCCATCTCCGTCTTGATCGAACCAGGCCGCGCTCATGCCCGGGCCGATGTCTTCAACACCACTGGCGGCCGCGACATCACGAAACTGACCGCGCTGGTTTTGATAGAGATTATTGCGGCCAAAGTCATTGGCAACGTAGAGACTGGGCCAACCGCTGCCATCGTAGTCGCACCAGGCTGGCGCAAAGCTATAGCGATTGTTGTTTTCGTTGATGCCTGAGGATAAGGTGGTGTCTTCAAAGTAGCCACTACCATCGGCATTAAGACGGTTGCGAAAGAGAAAGTTGGCTGGCCCGTTCTGAGCATCGAAATATGGAACTGGATAGCGAAACTGTGCTTCGGTTTGGAAGAAGCTGTAGGTGCAGAGGTAGAGGTCGAGTTTGCCGTCACGGTCGTAATCAGCCGCTGCCATTCCGGTGAAGCCACCTTGAGGGGCCTGTGCAAATCGAAATGCATCGGGTACTGGAGTGAAGTTCCCTTTGCCGTCGTTGAGAAAAAGCAGTGGCCCGGACCCGCGCAGGACAATCAGATCCTGACGCCCGATGTTGCGGAGATCGAGGAAAAGAGCGGACGAGGTATCGTCTTCTATGTCCACCCCGGCGGATACTTCAACAAGCTTGCCCTCCTGCCAGCGAAATAGCAGGTTTCGCAGACCCGATGGTTGGCAAACATAGATTTCATCGCGGCCATCGTTGTCGATGTCACCTACCGCGATCCCGTTGTTGCCGTAGATATCAATCCCAGAAGATGCGTCCAGGCTGGCCATCCAGTAAGGGATGCCTTTGGAGAGTTGATCTGAATTGAGTACGGTGCCAGTGATGTCAGCGAATCTGCCGTCGCGTCTCGGTGGATAAACAGGCATCGGAGGGTCAGGCGGGAATTCGTCATGGCCGCTTTCAATCAACGGCAGGTAAGGGAAATAAGGCGGGTTGTTGCGATAGGTGATGGATTCCGCACGGGCCGGCGAAGCAAACAAGCAGGACAGCGCAAATAAGTGACGTCGTGTCATTAGAGCAAAGAGCGTTACTGTAGCTTCTGGAATGCGGCCATGTGGCTGCTTGCTTTCTCATGTTGCCCCATCGCGCGATAAAGCGAAGCGAGGCGGTAATGGGCAATCGAGGTGCCGGGCTTAAGCGTCAATACTTTTTCCAGCGCTTCGATTGCTGCAGGGCGGTCTCCCGTTCTTGTGTAGATGCGGCTCAGTTCGATAAGCGGGGCAGTGGCTGCCGGGTCGAGGGCAACGGACTTCTTCAGTAATTCGATGCTGGTGGATTCCTGATCCCGGGTCAATCGTGCGCGGTAATAG
>JAPKYY010000828.1:0-5674 GCA_026394095.1 Acidobacteriota bacterium
CTGCTGGCTACACGGAGCAATACGCGCACCACGCCAACTTCATCGACGCCATCCGCAACAACCGCCCGGTAGTGGAAGACGCCACATTCGGCCTCCGCGCCGCAGCCCCGGCCCTGCTCAGCAACATGAGCTACTTCGAAAAGCGCCAGGTCAATTGGGACCCGATCGCAATGAAGGTCAAGGCCTAACGGTACTCCACCACATCGCCTCCAACCAGCGCCGTATTCAACAAAGCCGCTGGCTCACCCTCAACCTCAACGCTGCGCAGAGACTTCCCCCAGACTCTGCGCAGCGTAACTGTTTTGGCCTGCCCCGCCACCATCCGCAATGTCGTCCCCCAAGACAGACCCTTCAATTCCCCATTCACCCTCACCAGTACTTCAGGCGACACCGTCACCTCACCTTCAAACGAAAAACAGACCCCCTTCGATCGCCCCACCAACTCTGCACAACTCTCTCCCGGATTCTGCCTCAACCGCTTCTCAAGCTCCCGCATCTCCGCCAAACTTCGAGCACCCAACACCAGAGCCGCCCGCTTAGTCCCAGACTTCAAATAGTGCGTCAGCATCAACAACCGGTACACCGGCAACACCCGCGCAGCCTTGCCAAAAGCCAGATCTTCCCCAATCGCCCGAACAGAATCGGGCTTAGCCTCCACCCCCTGATACCGAAAACCCACCCGCCCCCGCGCATCCTCAAACGAATCAAAGCTCACCGTAGTCAGCCCGACATAACCATCAAGAGCCGACTTCCTTTGCGCAGGCAAGCGATCAAAATGCGCCCTCACAATCTTCAATCTCACTCCACCCCGCAAGTCCAACCCCTCGCTGCCCGCGCGGTATCCATACGCAGCATACAGACTCTGCTCCGGTCGCAACCCTGTCCCTTCCCGCAACTTCTTCGCCACTTCGGCAGAGATGCAGTTCTTCTCCTCCAGCCCTTCAATCGCCGTCGGCACATCTTCGCCCGCGAGTTCACAACCCATGGGCGCAGGAACAACAACAGGGGGCAGCAACAAGCTCCCCCCCGCCGTTGGAATCAATCGAAAAGTGGTCGGGCCCGTCACCCGATGACGGCAGCCAGCCAAACAGAGCGCAACCAGCAACAACCACTTCATGCTTAGTTGGCCAACGTGAAGTTCACTTCTATCCGCGTCGACACCTCAACCTGATTCCCGTTCAGCAGTGTAGGCTCATAGCGCCAAAGCTTTACGGCTTCCATGGCCGCTGCCTTCAGTCGTGGATCAACAAACTGATTCACTATCTCCAGCTTGATCATTCCTCCATCCCTACCGATCACTGCATCAAACAGTACTACTCCTTCAACCTTCTGCTCTTTGCAATCCGCCGGATAAATCGGGGCCACTCGATTGACTAGCTTTGCCGCCTGAACATTGCCTCCGATGCGAATCCGGTTCGGGCCATCTGGAATCGGTACATAGGGAGGAGGCGGTGGCGGTGGTGGCGGCGGAATCGAACCACCATTCACATTCACCGTCTCCCTCAATCCACCAACATTCAACGTAAACCACATCGGGTTGCTCAACTTGATCATCGTATTTGATAGAACGGCGAAGCCTTCCTTCTCAATGTAGATCGAGTAACCATCTCCCTCGGGCAAACTTGGAAACGAAAACTCCCCCGCTGCGTTGGTCTTCACCATCTCTACCCGCTGGCTCATCCCCGGCTTCAAGAACCGCAAACTCACTTTGGCTCCCGCGACATTCGCCCCGCTGGCATCGCGCACCACTCCCTTCACTCCGCCCTCCTGCGCAATCAGCCGCAGCCCCACCACCGGCGCCAGCAGCGCCAAACTTACAACTGCCATCAACACCAGCGTCCCGCGCGAGACCGGTTGATGCGATGTCATGGGATTCAGCAACGCCCGCAGACGCTGCTCCAGATTACTTTGCTTGGCCATGGAAAGGCCTCCTTCTATCAATGGTTCAGAATTCAAACTCCGCGCAACCTCGATCAGATGTTCTGCATAATCCGCGGCACCAACGCCGCCGATCACAACGCCATCATCACAAGCCTGCTCACATTCCCTCTGCTGCGCCCTCACTGCCAGACACACATAAGGGTTCGGCCAATAAAACGCACACGCGATCCTGCCCAGCAAATGCCACCACAGATCCCGCCGCAAAACATGCATCCGCTCATGCGCCAGCACTGCCTCCAGCCGCTCCACAGTCCACTCCTCTGCCTCCAGCGGCAACAGCACCGTAGGCGCAAACAATCCACAAACCGCCGGCACAGCCAGGTCGGGCGACAACCTGTACCCAACTCCTCCAGCAACACTCCGCCGCCGCAACCACTCCCCCCGTACCTGCCGCACCACCTCCACCAACAACAAAACACCCACCCCAATCATCCAACCAACAGGCAGCCACTCCACAAGGCTCCACCCCGCTTCCCCACCGCGCACCTCGATCCGAGTCACCGTCGTAAAGGGCACCGCAATTGGCACCACCTCACTGGCCTGCGGCAACAACGGCATCAGCGGCAACCCCAGCAAGAACAGCATCCCCAGCGTCCACACCGCATGCCGCAAAGCCGCACTCTGCCGCCGTAACAACCAGCAAATCGCAGACGAACTCCCCATCAACACAACACTCTGCAGCGCTATTGTGGATTCAAACTCACTCATCGCCGCGCCTCCTCAATCAATTGCGCAAGCCGATCCAGATCCGCCTTCTTCAGCTTTGCCGACTTCGGATCAATCAACGCCGCCACCGCATCCGCCGGAGACCCGCCAAAGAACGTATCCACCAGATGCCGCACCGCAGACTTCCTCGCCCGCTCCGGGTTCACAGTCGGAAAGTAAACATACCGCAACTGCTCCACCTCATGCCGCAAATGCCCCTTCTCCTCCAGAGTCCGCAAATGCGCCCGCACCGCCGAATAACTCGGCGCATCCGGCAACTCCGCCTCAATATCAGCCGCACTAGCCTTCCCCAGCCGGTGCAACACATCCATGATTTGCCGCTCGCGGCGGCTCAGTGTTTCTGTCATAAGCATCTGCTAGTTTTCTAGCACCTGCTGGAAATCTAGCACCACCCAAAACAATTTGCAAGAACTAAATCGTGTACCCGGCGTCGAAGCGCAATTCCGAACCCGTCATCCCGCCAGAACTCTCCCCGCACAAAAACAGAATCGCCTCCGCCACCTCATCCGGAAAGGCCATCCGGTCCAGCGGATTCTTCGACCGGTCCGGCAACTCCGGCAAATCCTTCCACATCGGCGTCACTACCCCCGCCGGCGCAATCCAGTTCACCCGCACCTTCGCGTCCTTACCTTCTAGAGCAGCACACTTGGCCAGCATCGCCAGCCCCGCCTTCGAACAACAATAAGCCGCCGCCCCAGCCACAGCCTTAGAGCCCGAAGCCGACCCAATCAGCACCACACTCCCACCCTCAAGGTTCTGCTTCATCAGAGGCATCACATACTTCAACCCCAAAAACGCCCCAGTCAGATTCACATCCACTACCCGCCGCCATTCCTCCAGCGTTGTGCCCTCAATCATCCCCCCGCTAGCCACCCCCGCCGAATGCACAATCACATCCAATCTGGGAATTCCGGCCACCAAACGCTCCCAATCGGCCTCAACCCGAACATCGAGGCCCATAACCAGGTCCGCTCGATACACCACCGCCCCTGCCGCCTCCAGCGCATCCGCCACAGCCAGCCCAATTCCAGAAGCCGCCCCGGTCACCAGGGCGGCCTTGCCACTAAAACTACCCATTCACTTCTTTAGCTGCTTTGGACTCAATCGCTTCCATATAGCTCTGCCGTGACTCCAGAATCGCCTTGCGCGCTTCCTTGGGCCCGCCCCAGCCTTCCATCACCGTGCGCTTGCCTTCAAGCTCCTTATAGATGGTGAAGAAGTGCTCGATCTCACGGCGTGTATGTGGAAACACCTGGTCGATCGTATGGATCTGCTCAAACCGCGGATTCCGCGTCGGCACAGCCAGGATCTTCTGGTCGCGCTCCGAGCTATCGATCATGTTCAGAATCCCTACCGGCCGCACATACATCATGCAGCCTGTAATGCTGGGGTTTGACACCAGCACCAGAATGTCCAAAGGGTCATGATCTTCAGCGAGAGTCCCAGGGATGAACCCGTAATCCCCAGGATAGTGCACCGAAGCATATAGAGATCGATCCAGGCGAAACAGCCCAAATTCCCCGTCATATTCATACTTGTTGGCCGACCCCATCGGGATCTCAACAATCATCCGAACAATCTCCGGCATTTCGTCGCCGGGATGAATGTCATATAAAGACTGGCCTATCATTGCCTTCTCAATGTACCAAACCCCCACCCAACAACCACATTCGCTCTCATTCGGCTAAGTCGAAGAAAATACGAAGACTTTTACCCCTATGGGAATAGACAAAAAATTTTCACAGGGGTATTGAATCCCCAGTGGATTACACGTACACTCAATTTGTGATCGGTGGCCGAAAAGGGCCGAAAATCCCAGATCACTCAGGAACTATAAATTGGCAGAGCACCTCAATCTCGGGGATCAAGCCCCTTTGGGCTACTACACCTGCTCTGTCGACGCCAAAGGCCGGCTGAAGGTGCCTGCGGATTTCCTGAAATATATGAGCACTTTGGGTGCACAGTTCTTTTTAACTTCATACGACGAACTCGAAATTCAAATATACACCCGAGATTCCTTCCTGAAGCAGTGTGCGTTCCTCGAAGATCTGGCCTTACAGCCGGAATTTCAGGATGACGCCGAAGACACTCTCTTCCGGATGCGCGATCTCGGCGCGGACGTCTCGCCCGACACCGATGGCCGAATTCTCCTCCCCCCGGTTCTTCGGCAGCGGCTCAATCTTACTGAGCTGCCAGCTGCGTGTCACATTGGCAAAGACCGCGACCACTTGGTTGTAATTACCGCCGAACGCTACGAAGCGCGACGCAAGAAAGCCAGTCAGGCCAGCCCTGCGGAAGCCGCAAAACGGGTCCGCCAGCTAGGTCTGCGCTAGTAGAGATATGGCCCACTTCCCGGTGATGTCCGCGGAGGTGATCGAGTACCTGGCTCTTCGAAAAGAGAGCCGGGTGGCAGATATGACTGCCGGCCTTGGGGGGCATTCCAAACAAATAGCTGCCCTCCTCGATACCGGTGTCCTGGTAATGAATGATCGGGATGGCGAGAGTCTCCCAGAGGCGGTCGAGAATACGCGTGAATTTGCTGCGCGAATCCGGCCTACCCAGGGAGTCTTCTCTACCTTCCCTAAAAGGTTTGAGGAAATGGGAATCGGTCGATTGGATGCAATGCTCTTCGATCTCGGTGTCAGCATGAAACAGCTGACCGAGCCCGAACGCGGCTTCTCCTTCCGACTCGATGGGCCCTTAGACATGAGGATGTCTCGCGACTCAGAAACAGATCTTACTGCGGCGGACGTGGTTAACACGTTTTCCGAACAAGAACTCGCCAACCTCATCTATGAGTACGGCGAAGAATGGAGGTCGCGGGCAATTGCCAGAGCAGTGGTCCGGGCCAGGCCCATTACAAGCACCAGACAGCTTGCCCAGCTAGCTGGTCACGGGGCCGGGGCCCGGGACACAAAGATTTCGCCGGCAACGAAAACCTTCATGGCGTTGCGGCTGTATGTGAACCGTGAGTTTGAAGAATTGAAAGCGCTCCTCGAATCGCTGC
>JAPKYY010000828.1:5724-13432 GCA_026394095.1 Acidobacteriota bacterium
CGCCTGGCGCTCGAGTTGTAGCCTTGACCTTTCATAGTTCTGAAGACCGCATCGTGAAGCAACGCTTCCAGGAATTTCAACGTGCCGGTCAGGCCAAAATCCTGACTAAGCACGTAGTCAAACCGAGTGACGAAGAAACAAGAATCAACCCGGCCTCGCGTAGCGCGAAGTTAAGGGCTTTGGAATGGTTGGCAGTTTAGTAGTTAGTGATTTTGGAGGACTTTATGTCAGCATTGGCTCAAGAATCTTTTACCGGACAAGAACAACACACCGCTCGTCCCCAGCGCTTGCGTACCCACGCGCGCTCACGCTCAAACGCCAATGCCTTCCGTAAACTTCCGGCCTTCCCCTGTGAAGACCTTTACTTTGAAGCAAAGGCGATCTACAACTCCATGGTCGTCCGTGCCAACGACCCCGGCCAGCAGAAGAGCTCCTGGCGTGCCGCTGGCGCTGTGATCTCCGGTGCACTCCTCTTCACAGGTCTGCTTCTCCCCGGTGCCTACCGCATGGTAGCCGGTATGCAAGTACACCAATTGCGCGACGAGCAATCCCAGCTCGAGCGTGAAATCGCCGAGCTTCGCGCCCTCGAAGCCCGTCATACAAATCTAAAGACTCTCGAACAAGTAGCTAAGAACCAGGAACTGATCGACCCTGCACCCAACATGGTGCAGCATCTCACGCCCAAGGGTTCTTACGCTATGAACAGCCTCCCCTCCGGCAAGTAGAAGGCACTCGGGCGCTCACGCAAACGAGTGCCTTCTACTTGATTTTTTCTCATTCTGAAAGGTGCAGCGAATGGTCAGTCCAATTCATCCAGCCGTCGAACGTCGAGCGCGCTGGCTGCTGCGTCTTCTCATTTTGTGGGGCCTGGCCGTCGTCGCCAAACTCTTCTACGTCCAGATTGTCAAGCATGACTTCTACGCAGAACTGGCCGAACAACAACAAACCCGTCTGGTCGAAATCCCCGCTCATCGCGGCACGATCTATGATCGCAACGGTCATGTTCTTGCCATCAGCGTTCCCGTTGAAACCGTAATCGTCAATCCCGCCCAGCTACCCAATGTCGAAATTGCCGCTGCGCTTCTTGCTGAAATCCTCAACATCGATCACAACAAGCTGCTCGCCGAACTCAAAGTAAAGGTTGAAGAAAAGCGCGGCTACTTCAAGGTCGCCGAACAGCTCACACAGGATCAGGTCAAGCGCCTCAAGAGCCTCAAGCTCGGCTGGATCCAGTTTGAATCCTCCTCGATCCGCGTGTACCCCAACGACCAGCTCGCCGCCCACATCCTCGGCGGGGTCGATTTTGAAAAGCGTGGAAATGGCGGCATTGAGCAAGGACATGAAGACGAACTATCGGGCCGGCCTGGTTATGCCAGCATGGTCACCGACGTCCGTCACCGCGGCTTTGAGAGCGTCGTTGAAGTCGAGCCAGTTGCCGGCAATGACGTCACTCTCACCATCGATTACCGTGTCCAGTACGAACTGGAAAAACTCCTCGCAGAAGCAGTGGTTGAAAACAGCTGCTGGACCGGTCGCGCCGTTGTCATGGACCCTCACACAGGCGACATCCTCGCCATGGCAAGCTACCCCAGCTACAACCCCAATGACAAAGTCATTGACATGCAGGCCCGCCAGAATCTCGCGGTTATGAGCCCCATCGAGCCCGGCTCGGTCTTTAAAGTCTTCACCATCGCTGGAGCCATCGAAGAGAAGCTGGTCAAGCCCACCACGGGTTATCACTGTGGCAACGGCAAACTCAACCTCTTCGGTCGCGTTATTCACGATCACGATCCCTACGGCTACCTCTCGGTAGAAGACATCCTTGCCAAGTCCAGCAACATCGGCGCCATCCGTGTCAGTCAGGAACTGGGTGAGAAGAAATTCTTCGATTACATCAAGCTCTTCGGCTTCGGCTCCCGCACCGGCCTTCCCCTCCCGGGTGAGTCCTCGGGCCGTGTTCTCAGGCTCTCCAAATGGAGCAAGAGCTCTATCGGCTCCGTCGCCATGGGCCATGAGATTATGGCCACTACCGCTCAACTCGGCCAGGCCGTTTCGGTCATTGCCAACGGCGGAAGACTAGTCAAGCCAAGGCTCGTTCGCCAGGTTTCTCCCCCTCAACTCAACGGCTACCAACTCCGCCGCACCAGTTTCGAGATCCCGGCAGAACCTTCTCAGCAGATCCTCTCTCCAGATACCGTAGTCCAAATGCGCAAGATGATGGAGCATGTCGTTCTTACCGGAACCGGCAAAAGCGCAAAGATCCGAGGTTACTCCGTCGGCGGCAAAACTGGCTCTGCCCAGATTTACGACCCAAAGACCAAGGCCTACTTGCACAAGTACCACGCCTCATTTATGGGCTTCACTCCTGTAAACGATCCGAAACTCGTAACAATCATTACTCTCAACGGATCCACCAAATACGGAGGCGCTGTAGCTGCACCTGTATTCAGCAAAGTCACCGAATCGGCTCTTCGCATCTTGAGCATCCCGAAAGATCTCCCGGACGATCCCAAGTCTGATCCGGTGGCAGATGTCGCAGTCAACGACGCACCCGAAGCAATCCTCACTGAGGAAAAACCTGTGGAAGAAGTGGAAAACTCCAGCACGACACTTACTAATACAAGCTTAGTAACTCCCAACTTCTCCGGCATGACCCTTCGCGCTGTGCTCGAAGTTGCCGGCAAGAGCGGCTTCCGCATCGACCCTTCCGGTAGCGGCCTCGTAAGATCTCAAATCCCTGCGCCTGGAGAACCAGTCGCTTACGGCCAGAAAATCAAATTGCGCTTTGGGCGCTAGGGAAAAGAAACAGGAATAGAACCAGACTTGAATCTCAATCCACGGACGATCGCCGAACTCATCGAGGGCATATCCCTCGCCGCTCCTCTTGCGGCAGAGCTCGCGACACGTGTCTCTACTGGTGTCCATTTCGATTCACGCAAACTCCTCCCCGGAAATCTCTTCTTCGCATTTTCCGGCGCCAACTTCGATGGCCGTAGCTTCTCGCAAGCTGCCGTCGATAAGGGCGCAGTCGCAATCCTCAGCGAATTGCCTGCCCTGCCCGGCTTTGAATCGATCTGGATTCAGGTCGTAGAAGCCCGCAAGGCTTTGGCTCTGATAGCCCGCCGCTTCTTCGAAGACCCCACCCGCGCTAAACTCTCGCTCTTCGGCGTCACTGGAACCAACGGCAAAACCACAACCGCCTACATACTCAATTCGATCCTTGAGGCGGCAGGGGCAAACTCGGCTCTCTTCGGCACCATCGAATACCGCATCGGCAAGCGCATTCTCTCAAGCGTCAACACCACCCCTGAGAGCGTAGAACTCTACGAACACTTCGACGAACTCCTATCCCTGGGTGCCGCCGAAAACGCCGTTGCCATGGAAGTCTCATCCCACGCCCTCGCGCTCGGCCGCGTATGGGGAATGCACTTCCGCGCCGCGATCTGGACCAATCTCACCCGTGATCACCTCGACTTCCACGGCGATATGGATTCCTACTTCGCCGCCAAATGTGAACTCTTCCGTGGCCAGGACGCGCCTCCTCCGAACGTTGCCGCGCTGAACTTCGATGACGAGTACGCCCGTCGTGTCCCTATCGATCCTGCAACATCTCTCTGGAGCTTTGCCCTGCGCGAGTCCTCACCTCCCACGACCGTCCGCGCGCTCAACATCCGCACAGGTTTCGACGGTGTCACCTTTGATCTGGTAACTCCTTACGGCACCCAGCAGATCCACTCGCCAATGCTCGGTGACGTAAACGTCTCAAACATTCTTGGCGCTGCCAGTGCAACCCTCGGCGCAGGAATTCCTCTCGCAGCCGTCCAGCAAGGAATTGAAAACTGCAAGAGTGTCCCCGGCCGCTTCGAGCGTGTCGATGCAGGCCAGCCCTTCCTCACCATTGTCGATTACAGCCACACTGACGATGCAATCCGCAACGCTATCCGCGTGGCACGAGCCCTGAAACCAACCCGTGTCATTACTCTCTTCGGCTGCGGTGGCGACCGCGATCGCGCCAAGCGCCCTCTGATGGGTGCCGCCGCGGCAGAAGCGTCAGACCATGTCGTCCTCACCAGCGACAACCCGCGGACAGAAGAGCCACTCGACATTATGAACGACGCCATGGTTGGCTTGCGTCGCTTCGATACTCCGCTTACGGTCGAGCCAGACCGCGAAAAGGCAATCAACAAAGCCCTTGCTATGGCGCGCCCGGGAGACATAGTCATCCTCGCTGGTAAAGGCCACGAAGACTACCAGATCATCGGTAAGACCAAGCACCCCTTTGATGACCGCAAAGTAGCTCTACGTGCTCTCGCCTCGCTCGGCTACGAAAAGGAGCAGCTCGTATGACGCTCTCTATTTTCGAAATCGCCCGCATCCTGGCAATCAAGATTCCCACCGCCGATGCCGCCATCACAGGCTACGCAATCGACTCGCGTGAAGTCCGTCCCGGCGACCTTTTCATTGCTTTCCCCGGCGAACAGGTCGATGGCCATAACTATGTCGCCAGGGCCTTTGAACTCGGTGCTGCTGCGGCGCTGTTAGAGCGAAAAGTCGAAAACGCCACTGGCCCGCAACTGGTCGTACCGAATACTCTGGACGCACTCCAGCTCCTCGCCACTGCCACGCGCAAGGCTTGGGGCAAGACGGTCGTCGGAATCACCGGCAGCGCCGGAAAAACGTCTACTAAAGAAAATGTTTCAGCCTTGCTGAGTGTGGCCATCCCCACCAGCAAAACGGTTGGTAACTTTAATAACCACATTGGTCTTCCTCTCTCGATTCTGCGTATTTCCGATCAGTCGGAAGCCGCTGTGCTCGAGATGGGTATGAACCATTCGGGCGAGATCGCCCGCCTCTGCGAAATCGCCCGTCCTCAAATTGGTCTTGTCACTAACGTCGGCGCCGCCCATATTGAGAACTTCGACAACATTGAGGGAATCGCCGCCGCCAAACGCGAACTCATTGAGTCGCTTCCCCCAGACGGCGTCGCCATCCTCAATGCTGACGACTCGCGCGTTGCCGCCTTTGCCGCTTCCACCACAGCCAGGGTCGAAACCTTCGGCCTCGGCGAAGCTGCAAAAACACGCGCTACTCAGATTTCATTTAGTCTCGAAGGAGCCAGCTTTAGAATCGAGGCCCAACCCTTCCACTCCCAGATCCCCGGCCGGATCGGAGTCTTGAATATTACGGCCGGCGTCGCTGTTGCGCGTCTTTGGGGTGTTCCCCTGCGTCAACTCAGCGAAGCCGCTCGCACGATCGAACTGCCCAAAATGCGTACCCAAAAATTGGAGCATCAGGGCATGACGATCTGGAACGATTGCTACAACTCAAACCCGGACGCCACCAAGGCGATGCTCGATCTGCTGCGCGATACCGCGCCAGGCCGCCGCATTGCGGTGCTGGGTGAGATGCGCGAACTTGGCCACTGGGCCGAGCCTCTCCACTCTGACATAGGTCGCTATGCAGTGGAGAGTGGTTTTTCTGTGCTACTTGGGATACGCGGCGCGGCTCGATTCACAATCGAGTCAGCAATGAAAGCTGGTCTGTCAGCACGCGCCGCGTGCTTTTTCGAAAGCCCCGAAGAAGCCGGAATTGCCTTGAAATCCATCGCCCAGCCCGGCGACACCATTCTTTTTAAAGGCTCACGCGGTACTCGCGTAGAGTTGGCTCTCGAGAGGTTCCTGGCCTGACACTATGCTCTACTGGCTCCTCTTTGAAACCCTGCAACCCGTCTTTGGTCCACTCCGGCTCTTCGGCTACGTCACCTTCCGTACGGCCTTCGCCCTCATCACGGCCCTGCTGATCTCACTGCTCCTCGGCCCCTGGATGATACGCAAGCTGCGCGAAATGTCGATCGGCCAGTTCATCCGCGAAGACGGCCCACAGTCTCATCAAACCAAGGCTGGTACACCCACTATGGGTGGCCTGCTGATTGTTATCTCAATCCTGGTGCCAACTCTGCTTTGGGCCAATCTACGCAACGTCTACATCTGGATCGCAATGGGTAGCCTCGTCGGCTTCGGTGCCATCGGCTTCTACGACGACTACACCAAGATGAAAAAGATGCGCAATCTGGGGCTCACTGCTCGTCAGAAATTTGCCCTTCAGGTTCTCGTCGCCATGGCAATCGGCTTCGTCCTCCTGCTAATGAATGCCAAGGGTCAATACACTACCGCGATGAATGTGCCGTTCTTCAAGGCCTTCAAGCCAGATCTTGTCATTGACGCTTTTGCCCACAACCCCTGGACCTTCGCCATCGCCTTCGCACCCTTTTACTTCTTTATGGTCCTTGTCCTGGTCGGGTCAACCAATGCCGTAAACCTCACAGATGGTCTGGACGGTCTCGCCATCGGCCTTATGATCATTGCCTCCTCAGCAATGACGGCTCTCTGCTATCTGGCGGGCCACCGAGAATTTGCCACCTACCTTGAGTTACAGCGCGTGCCCGGCTCAAGTGAACTCACTATCTTCTGCGCCACCATGATCGGAGCATCTCTCGGATTCCTCTGGTACAACGCGCACCCCGCAGAAGTCTTCATGGGTGATGTCGGCTCTCTTGCCCTTGGCGGCAGCATGGGCACCGTAGCTGTGCTGATCAAACAGGAATTACTTCTCCCCTTCATCGGCGGAGTTTATGTGATGGAACTCCTCAGCGTCGTGATCCAGGTCGGCAGCTATAAATTACGCGGCAAACGCGTCTTCAAAATGGCTCCAATCCACCATCACTTTGAATTACTTGGCTGGAAAGAATCAAAAGTCATTGCCCGCTTCTGGATCATGGGCCTCATTATGGCTCTCTTCGCCCTCGCCACTCTCAAGCTCAGATAGATATTAATGCACTTCAACGGAAAACATTTCATGATTCTCGGCCTCGCCAAAAGCGGTGTAGGCGCGATCCAGCTTTTGCGTTCGAAGGGCGCCAAAGTTACTGGTGTTGACAGTAGAAACATCTCCGACTTACCAATTGTGCAAAACCTTGTGGATAATTCGGAAATCTCATTTAGTCGAGACCGTGAGGCAGACCTCAAAGGCATCGATACCCTTGTTGTATCTCCCGGTGTGCCACTCAGCCACTCGCTCACTCAGGCCGCCTTGCATCGGGGCATCCCCGTCATCGGCGAGATCGAACTGGCGAGCGAATTCCTCAATGGACCCATCCTTGCCATCACAGGGTCCAACGGTAAAACAACAACGACTTCACTTGTAGGCCACATCCTCAAGTCAGCCGCTGTCCCCTCTCAAGTAGGCGGAAACATTGGGTTTGCCGCAACCGACATGATCGCCACCTCAAACTTCCTGCAGTGGAATGTCCTTGAGCTCTCGAGCTTCCAGCTCGAAACAATCCACGAATTCCACCCTCAGATTGCGGCGGTGCTCAACGTCACGCCCAACCACCTCGACCGCCACGGCTCCATCGAAGAATACGCAAAGGCCAAAGGAAACATTTTCCGCAATCAACGTTCTGGGGATTGGGCAGTCCTCAACGCCTCAAACCCAATTAGCAACAGCTACGAAACCAATGCGCAGGTCGCCCGCTTCTGCGGCGAATCAGCCCACGTATCTGGTAGCGAGATAGAACTCTTTGGCAAGCCGCTCATGCCAGTCGGTGAAATCCCTCTCCCTGGAGGACACAACCTCGAAAACGTAATGGCCGCTGCCACGCTCGCCTCGCTGGCTGGCGCATCCCACGAGTCGATCGCCTCAGCCGTCA
>JAPKYY010000559.1 GCA_026394095.1 Acidobacteriota bacterium
CCGGCCAGCCAAGACTGGAATATCCCAATCTCACCCGCAGGCAGCATCCTGACCTTCCGCTCCGGGCATCACTTTGGGGATGCCATTCGCGTCGCCGGAATCATAACCCGCATCATTCCAGACGGCATCCTGTGGCTCCAGGACGAGTCTGGCTCTCTAGCTCTCCAACCAGCACTGCCCTTCCAGCAAAAAGAAGGGGACAGTATCGAAGCCATAGGGAGAATCGCAGCCCATTCCGTCGGGCAGGACATGATCCTGGCCGAAAGTACAATTCGCCCCGGCCCCGAACGCCCACCCTTGTCGCCGAGGGCCCTCTCCAATTCAGATCTTGAAAATCTCAATTTTCAGGGTTTGCTGGCTAGAATTCCGGGTGAGGTTTTGTCGGTAGAAAGTTGGGATGATCGTATCCGCTTGCTACTCCGCATCGACCGCAGTGAGTTTTTCGTCGAAGTGCCGATCAGAATCGGTGAGTCGTGGCTTGCACCTTTACCCGGTGAACTCATCGAAGTTGCAGGCGTCGCTGAATTTCCGGAAGGATACGATCAAGTTCGAACCAAAGGAATCATCTACACCAGAGGCCCACAGGACATCACAATCACGCGGTCGGTGTCGTGGTGGTTTCGGGTGCCTTGGGGGAAAGTCGCACTCACACTGGCGGCGGTCGGCCTTATCGCGTTTACCTGGATTTTCGCTCTCCAAAACCGAGTACGCAAACAAACCGCAGAACTCACCCTTGCAAGGCAGAAGGCTGAAAGCGCAAATGCCGCCAAGAGCCTCTTCCTCGCTAACATGAGCCATGAAATCCGCACGCCAATGAATGGGGTGCTCGGCATGAACCGGCTCCTCCTCGACAGCCAACTAGATCCGCAACAAGCCGAATGGTCTCGCAACATTCAGGATTCCGGCGAGAGTCTCCTCACCTTACTCAACAGTATCCTCGACCTCAGCAAGATTGAAGCGGGTGCACTTTACATCGAGAACATCGATTTTGAAGTCCGCCCCATTTTTGACGCAGCCGTAGAATTGCTTACCCCCCAAGCAAACAACAAGGGGATCGGAATTTCCTACACCATCGATCAGTCCCTTCCCAAATTCCTCACCGGTGACCCAACCCGCATCCGCCAGATTTTCGTCAACTTCCTCGGCAATGCCCTCAAATTTACCAATGCGGGCAAAATCGAGATCAAAATCAATTGGTCATCTCAGGATTCATCGAAGGGCTTGCTTCGTTTCGCCGTCCAGGACTCTGGAATAGGAATTGAAGAAACCCAACTGAAAGAGCTCTTTCGGCCATTCCGCCAGGCTGATGAATCCACCACACGCCGCTTCGGCGGCACTGGTCTTGGCCTTGCCATTAGCCGCGAACTTGCAGCAAAAATGGGTGGCAGCATTGGCTGCAACACCGAACCTGGCAATGGCTCACTCTTCTGGGCAGAAATCCCGCTGGCAGTCGCTGTCACAGCTGCAACTCCAACGTCCCCGAAACCCGCCTTGCCGAATCTCTCAGGCCTCCGCGTTCTCCTTGCCGAAGATAGCCGCGTCAACCAGATTGTCACCTTGGCCTGGCTGCAAAAGCTAGGATGCAGCACCAAACTTGCCGAAGACGGCAAACAGGCGCTTACACTACTCGAGAGCCACAAATTCGACCTCATCCTGATGGATTGCCACATGCCAGTACTCGATGGTTACGCAACCACAACGGCAATTCGCTCAATACCCGGCGTGTCTACCCTCCCAATCATTGCTCTCACGGCAAATGCGCTCGATGGGGAGCGAGAAAAATGCGCCGCTGTTGGCATGAACGATTTCCTCAGTAAGCCTTTTAAGCCAGAAGATTTGGCTGCAGTGCTGCTGCGGTGGGCTCAGCCTACATCCAGAAATGCCACTTCTTCGTCCAAATCACATATAGGCTCAGAATCAGATTCGTAACTGCGTGCACGAAGATCAGGTCCCCTAAACTCTTGGTCCGCGTCATCCACCAGTTCCATACAATCCCCGTGAGCAGCCCCACTTCCCAATAGGGCCCGTGCTCTACCGCAAACAATGCCGCTACGATCCAAAACGACTGCCGGTCGCAACTCCCCATCGGCAACTCTTCAAAATCCTTCTTAACCAGCCACCGCAACATCCACGCCCGCCAGAACAACTCCTCCAGAATCGGCACCATCAGTGCTGCACTGATAGTCCGAAACAAAAGCAGCAGAGGGCTAGCCAGTTGCTCCGCACTCAGCGAAACCTTCACCTCACCCATCAATGAATTTGTAAAGAGCCAGTGCTGCCGCCACCCAGGAAAGATCGAGTCCGGCGCGATCCACAAGAAGAAAGTAGCCACACCGATTGCCAGGCTGGGGGCAAAAAATCTTACCTTGAAGTCGAGAACCCGTCGCGAGAAGTACCAGATCGACGCACCCACCACCAACACGCGAACCGCGTACTCCCAGTCGCCCAGGAACGCGAGACTTTTCTGAATCGCGAGCATCCCGATGAAGATCAGGAAAGGGGCTATATAGGCAACTGTAGGGTTCTGCAACATCAGGGTTTTGCTCCTCGAATCCAGTTCAGAATGGTGTTGTATTCAGGCGAGTCTTTTTCAAAGCGAACACCCCCACCATGAGGCACTGTGTTGCTTCCTGCTACGCCTTCACTCTCGGCTGTCGAAATCGGCTTCTTCAAGATCAGACTATCTTCGGGGTTCTCCAGATTAACAACCTTTAGAGCAGAGCCAACACTATTGCCGTCAAAAATGGCGTGGCTTGC
>JAPKYY010000813.1 GCA_026394095.1 Acidobacteriota bacterium
ATCGAGAATGGCGCGAACCAGCGGCTTCCCCATATGCCGGTTGCGGTGAATATTCTCGATCTCAACCGTCGCATCGTCAACCAGAATGCCAACCGCCAGCGCCAGCCCGCCGAGCGTCATCACATTGATCGTGTGTCCAAACAAATACAAAATCGAAATCGAAGTAAAGATCGAAAGCGGAATCGAAACGCAAACAATCAAAGTGGAGCGCCACGATCCAAGAAAGAGCAGAATCATCAATCCCGTAAGGATGGCCGCAATAATGCCTTCCTTCACCAGCCCGTCAATCGAAGCCCGCACGAAAACACTCTGATCAAACATCCGGCGGATCTTGAGTTCTTTCGGGATCACACCCTCCAGCCGGTCCAGTTCCTTCTGTACTTTCGCAATGATGTCGAGCGTCGAAGCATTGCCATTTTTCAGTACCGTAAGCAAGGCCCCGCGAGTTCCATTTTGACGAACCACATTTGCCTGAATGGCAAACCCGTCGCGAACCTGCGCGACGTCCTTCAGATAAACCATCGCCCCATTTACTTCCTTGATGGGCAACTTGTTGATCTCGGCCACTGTCTCCGGGCTCGCATTCAAACGCACGTTATATTCGCTGGGTCCGATCTTGGCCGTGCCTGAAGGCAGAATCAAATTCTGTGACGTCATCGCTGTTGAAACATCCACAGCCGACAACCTCCGCGCCTGCATTGCTTCTGTATCGAGATCAACCATGATCTGTCTCACCCGCCCCCCGTAGGGCAGCGGCAGTGAAGCCCCCTGCACATTGGCCAATCCAATGCGAATCTGCGAGTTCGCAAGGTCGTAAATCGCCTGCTCACTCATCGAAGTACTCGACAGCGCAAGCTGCAGAATCGGCACTGTAGCGGCGTTGTACCGAATGACGAAAGGCGGGAAGATCCCTGGCGGGAGCACGCGAGTGATTGAGCTTGCGATCGCGGTAAGCTGTGCAACCGCCAGCTCAACCTTTACCCCGGGATGAAAAAACAAACGAACCACACCATAACCAGCCATCGATTGGCTCTCGATGTGTTCAATGTCATTCACCGTGGTTGTGCTGGCGCGCTCAAACGAAGTCAGCACCCGCTTCTCCATGTCGTCGGGTGACATTCCGTTGTAATTCCAGATGACGCTAACAACCGGAATATCGATGTTCGGAAAAATATCCGTCGGCATCGACACGATCGACACGCCACCCAAAATCATGATCAGCATCGCCATCACCGCGAAGGTGTAGGGGCGGCTCAGGGCCAGCTTTACAATCCACATTTTGGGGTGTAATTAGGTTAACATTCCGGTTCGGAATTAGCGCTTCATCGCCCGAAAGATCCCGTAGGAATCCGGTGCCAGCTCTGAATGATTGAAGGGGATGTATTGCGTACTGAATCCGCATTCCTTCAGCAGCCGCAGCCAGGTCGCTTTGGGGAAAAGTCCCTCGATATGGCGGTCCTGCACTACAGTCGGCACATCATTGCCTTCACGCAGCACGTAGGTGTAGTCAACCGTATAGGTACTATCGGCCGGGTCTGGGTCAAATGCCCATTCCGGATACCGCATGCTCCGCCCCTCGCCATCATGCCCGCCATGATCTGACGATTCAAAGAACGTCTCGCTCACATAATCAGGCACAAAAATCGCACGCCCACCCGTAGCAAGATGTGCAGCCGCAGTTTCAAACACAGCCTTTAAGTCGTCTTCGGTGGTCATGTAACAGATCGCGTCATGAACAAAGACCCGATCAAAAATCTGATTCAGCCGAATGCTCCGCATATCGCCTTCGACATGAGTACAGTCAGGGTTCAACTCCTGGCTCACCGCCAGCATGGCTGGCGATATATCCACGAGCGTCATTTCATACTCTTCCTTCAGCCAGGAAGCGATATTACCGCCACCAGAACCCAGTTCCAGCATCGTTGACTCTTCTTTGCCGCCAAAGTGTTTCAGGAAAAAATCAGCCTCTTCTTCGTAATCGTCAGGGCTCGAAAGCAGAGGCCACCAGGCGGCGAGTTCGCCGTAAAGCTTTTCATTCATCTAGTCGTAGCGTAGAACATCAATCGGGTTAACGCGAGTTGCCCTCCTCGCTGGAATCCATGCAGCCACCAATGCAACAGCTACGATGAGCACAATGGCCGTGGCCAAAGTCAGCGGATCCGTCGCCTGCATGCCGTAGAGTTGGCTCTGCACATACTTAGAAAGCATGAGCGCCGCCGGAATCCCAACCCCGATCCCGCCCCCAATCAGCAGCAGAATCTCTTGCATCACAAGGAAGATTACTGAGTTTGTCTCAGCTCCTAGCGCAATACGGATTCCGATTTCGCGCAGTCTCCGAGACACTGCCAGTGAAAGAACGCCATACAAGCCGATCGCTGCCAACAGCGTTGCCACAACCCCAAAGATACTGGCCAAAAACGAAAGCAGCCTTTCGGTTGAGAGAATCGTATCCACCTGATCATTGAAGCTCCGCATCGCATACAGCGGAAGACTCGGATCCAGCTGCCGCATGATGCCACGCAACTGTCCAAAGGCTGCCGACTCCTCTCCACTAGTTCGAACATAGGCGACCAGCGAAGAAGGATAGCCGGTTTGATAGAGCGGCACCAGTACCTGAATCTGCACGTCTTCCCGCATGTCCATGTACTTGGCATCGGAAAACACGCCAATGATTT
>JAPKYY010000780.1 GCA_026394095.1 Acidobacteriota bacterium
CGGTTGCCGATGTAGTTGACCTCGAGGATGAGATCGCGGCCGAGATCGTGCTGGACGCCGATGCTCCAGTTTTGGGTTCTGGGGAGAGCGCCGGAGGCGGTTTCGAGGAATGAAGCGCTCTGGTTATTGAGCAGGGCTGGATCGATGCGGGGCTCTTTGGGGAAGTTTTGCGGGAAACCTTCGCGGAGGCGGAAGGCGGGGGTGATGCCGTTGTCGAGGGTCTGGAAGGTGCCTTCGATGTTGAAGCCGGAAGAAGTGATGGAGAGGTAGTTGTCGGCATAGTACATGCCGTAGCCGCCACGGAGGACAGTCTTGGGGCGCAGGGAGTAAGCGAAGCCAAGGCGTGGGCTCCAGGCGGAATTGTCACGATCGATGAGGCGGCGGGAGCCGGTGCGGCCGGTGCCCTCGCCCGCGAAGATGAGAGCGCCGGGGCGGTTGCCTGCGGCTGGGTTGGGGCGGCTGAGGTCGACGACGCTGTAGCGGTTTTGTTGTTCGAAGGGGGAGCCCATGAATTCCCACCGGAGGCCGATGTTGATGGTGAGTCTGGAGCTGGCTTTGAAGTCGTTTTGAGCGAAGAAGCCGCCGTAGGTGCGGCGGATACCGGCGTTCTGGGGGAAGCGGATGTTGCCTGAGGCAACTTCACCGAGGAGCATGCTGGCGAAAGAGTTGCCGGTGCCGGCAGGGGAGGCGGGGTTGGAGGTGGCGAGGTTGGAGAAGGTGAGTGCGCCCTGGGTGTTGGTGAGCTGGCGGTTGTGGAGGTGATTCCAGCGGTATTCGCCGCCGAACTTCCAGTTGCTGCGGCCACGGGTCCAGTTAACGGTGTTCTTGCCCATGTAGACGTCGTCTTTGTTGTCGGTGATGCCGCCGCTGGCAGCGCCGACGTAGCCGTCGCCGAAGCTGAGGACGGGGAAGCGATCGCCGGTGACGCCGGTGAGGCCGAGGCGGGCGGGCCAGCCGCGATCTGCGGTGACCGGGTCTACTGGATTGCGGAAGCGGTTGACGCCGAGGATGAGGCTATTGAGGAGATTGGGGCGAATGATGGTGTCGTAGCCGAGGCGGTGCATCTTGCTTGAGATGACCTGGATGATGCCGGAGGTGAGGGGATCGGGCAGGGGATTGTCGACGCGGAAGCGCGGAACGTAGGTGGAATTGAAGGAGTAGAAGACTTTCTGATTGGTGGTGAGGGAGTGATCGACGCGACCGGTGAAGATGTCGGGATCGAGTTGTTTTTCTCCGATGAACGAGGCGAGGTTGAGAGTGCCTGTGGCGTTGGGGCGCGGGTAGAGGGCGGCGATTTTTGCAGATACTGGATCGATGCGATTGGCGGGGATGCGGTTGTTGGGGAAGACCTCGCGGGTGAAGCCGCCGGTAGGGTTGGCTCGGGTGGTGGCGGGGTCGAAGACGGGGATGAGGTTGCCGGAGGCGTTGCGCCAGTCGCCGAAGTCTCCCTGGGTGTTGAGGGCGGTGGGGGCCAGGACGATTGTCGAGGCCGCGGCGGCGGGCGGAGGTCCAGGAGAAGAAGAAAAAGGATTTGTTGCGACCATCGTAGACTTTGGGGATCCAGATGGGGCCGCCGACGGTGAGGCCAAATTCGTTTTGGCGGGTGATGGCGCGGTCTGAGGCGAACCAGCTACGGGCGTCTAGTTTGTCGTTGCGGAAGTATTCAAAGGCGGAGCCGTGGAGCTGGTTGGTGCCGCTCTTGAGGGCGAAGCTGGTGACGGCCTGGCCCGTGTGGCCGAATTCTGCAGCGAGCTGGGAGGTTTGGAGTTTGAATTCGCGCATGGCCTCGACGGGTGGGGCGCTTTCGTTGAAGTTGCCGATCGTGCCCATCTGGCCGGCGGGGAGACCGTCGACCCAGAACTCGTGCTGGAAGGTGCCGCTGCCGTGAACGCGGATCTGGTTGGAGGCGGCGAGGTTGTCGGCACCGTCGATGCGGACGTTGCCCTGGACACCGGCGGTGAGGTAGATGAAGGCGGCTGCGACGCGGACGCGGCCGAGTTGTACGAGGGGGAGATTCTGGACCTGGCCCTGGGTGATGGTGGTGGAGATTTCGGGGGATTCGACCTGGAGGGCACCGATGTTTTCGGTGACGTTGACGGATTCTGAGACGGAACCGACTTCGAGTTGAGCATCGACACGGCTGCGGGTGTCGACGGTGAGGATGATGCCGGTGCGGTCGAGCGATTTGAAGCCGTCTTTGGTTACTTTGACTGAATAAGTGCCGGGGGTGAGGGCAGGTATGGAATAGAGGCCTTCGGCGCTGGTGGTGGCCTCGCGGCGGACTTTGGTGGCCTGATTGGTGAGGGTGATGGAGGCGGCCGGGATGGCCTGGCCGGAGGGGTCTGTGATGCGGCCGCCGAGTTGTGAGCTTTGGGCGAGGAGGACTGTGGAAAGGGCTAAGGCGAGGGCCAGCGTTCTCATTTCTGGAGGCTAGCATCGGGAGACTACAGTGATGCTAAGAGCGTGTGAACGTTGCGTGAAAAAGAAGGCAAGGAGAGCTCTTTTGGAAATGCGCTCATTGCAAAATTGGCAGGTCAAAGGAGCCGCTAGCAAAGCCAATTCATGATTGGTATGGCCAACCACAACAGGGCAAAGCCACTCACCGCAAATAGCGAACCCAGAAAATGTTGGCGAAGCAATCGATGGTCTGAATTGAACTTTTTGTACTCTTCAGCAATACGCCATTGAGGGACTCTGAATGGCCGGTACTCTTCAACCAATGGGTCCCAAACACCTTGAGCAGCGAGTTCGTCCTTTATCTCCCCATAGGCTAATATGGCAGCAAATAAACCTGCTGTGGCAATGATGCCAGGGACTAGAAGAAGCCACAGCATCTGCCGTTCCATGACTCAATTGTGCCCCAATTGGGGCTCATGATGTGGCTGCCATATTGCTGGTCGAATTCATAGCCGAGGCGCTCGAATATTTTGACTGCCTCGGCGCCAGAAATGACAGGAAGC
>JAPKYY010000852.1 GCA_026394095.1 Acidobacteriota bacterium
AAATGCTTCTGGCTCGGCAACCGGAACCGCCATCCGGCAGCAGGCACCACAACCCGCTTTGCACGAAATCGTTTTGTTCTCAGCGGAAGCTTGGCCGATCGCGATCGTAACCAGATCGTCCGTAATCGAGCGGAAGACAGGAAGCAATCCTTGCAGGTCTGCCGTCAAGGCTGGCACTTCCTTTTCCAGTCGGATCAAGGATTCGCCCATCTTGAGCTCGATTGTCATTGGGATCCGCATATCGCCTCCAGTGTAAATCTACTCAACTAACTCTGCGAGATTTAAGATGTCATACTTGGGGGGCTGAAACGTTTTGTATGGCAAGCATATCCGTTAGAGCAGATAGAAGGTATTTGCATGAAGTTGCGGATCGGATACGAGCTTGTCTACAAGTTCCCCCAACCCACACCCATCATTTTGGTTGTAAATGTACACGAGTCCCGTGTGCAGGATCTGATTGAGCCCGACAGGCTGAGCGCCGATCCGTCGATCGAGATCTCAAGCTATCACGATGGCTTCGGGAACCAATGTACAAGATTGTTGGCGCCAGAAGGCGTCTTGCGGTTGAGTGCAGACGCGGTGATCGAAGATAGCGGATTGCCGGACGAGATTTCGGCAGAAGCATGGCAGGACGATGTACCTGATTTGCCAGAAGAAAATCTTGTCTTCCTGCTGGGCAGCCGTTATTGCGAGACCGATCTGTTGTCCTATACAGCCTGGCAGTTGTTTAGCGGAATTGCCCCGGGATACCCGCGAGCAAAGGCGATTTGCGACTACGTTCACAATCACCTGAGCTTTCATTACGGCAATGCAAGGTCAACCAGAAGCGCAGCACAGGCTTATGAAGAGCGGTCAGGCGTATGCCGGGATTTCGCGCATTTGGCGATAGCTTTCTGCCGCTGCATGAATCTTCCAGCCCGCTATTGCACTGGATATTTGAGCGATATCGGGACGCCGCTGCCTTACCCATCGGGTGATTTTGCGGCATGGATAGAAGTGTGGATCGGCGGGCGTTGGCATATGTTTGATCCTCGTAACAAAGTGCCAAGAATTGGGCGGGTACTGATGGCGCGAGGCCGTGATGCCTCCGATGTTGCGATCGCGACAACCTTTGGACCAAATACGCTGGAGAGCTTTCGGGTTTGGACAGATGAGATCGTCGAGAGTCAGTCCAACTAGTGTCCATCCTCACCGTTCACCATTCGACGGTTTACCGTTATAACGAACCTGTAGTGCTGGGGGAGCATCGCATGATGTTCAGGCCGCGCGAAAGCTATGATCTCCGGCTGATCCGTACTGAGCTTGAGATCACACCAGCTCCGGCAGCCGTTCGATGGTTGCATGATCCTTTCGACAACTCCGTAGCTGTTGTGAGTTTTGAAGGCAGCACCACTGAATTGCGCTTTGAGAGCAAGGTAACACTCGAACACGTTGAGACTTCCCTGCCCGAATATCCGCTCGAAGAATATGCGCGTACTTATCCCTTTCGCTATGCCGACGAGGATTACCCGAATATCGTCTCAGGCCTTGAGAGGCGCTATGCAGGGGCGAGCGTTCCAGACTGGGCACTACAGTTTCTCGACCCTGCCGAGCAGACTCTGACGATGAAGGTATTGAGTTCAATGTCGGTCGGGATTCGTGAGCAATTCAAGTACAACGTTCGCAGCGAGAAGGGCGTGCAAACCCCAGAGGATACGCTCAGCAGCGGACGCGGGAGTTGCCGGGACTTCGCGGTCCTGATGATGGAAGCGGCGAGGTCTTTAGGCATTGCTGCGCGGTTTGTGAGTGGATATATCTTTGTACCCAACAGCTCAGGGCTGGCCGGTGGTGGAGCAACACATGCCTGGATGCAAGCCTATCTGCCGGGAGCGGGCTGGATTGATTTTTGCCCAACCAATGGCATCATCGGCAATCGTAATCTGATCCGGGTGGCCGTGGCCTGGACGCATGATCAGGTCTTGCCGCTGTGGGGGACTTATTCCGGTTCTGCCGAAGCCTTTGAGGGAATGGATGTAAGCGTGGAAGTTACAGAAGTGGCCCAGAACCGTGCATAGTATGCATAGTATTCTTCGACCCACTGGGGCCAGCCGATTCGTTTTTTTGTGTGACCACGCAAGCAACCATGTTCCAGAGGAGTTGTGTGGCCTTGGAGTCTCAACAGAAGATTTGGAGCGACACATCGCCTGGGATATCGGGGCAGCCGGGGTGACGAAAGTGCTGTCGCAGCATTTTGATGCGCCTGCCATTCTCTGCGGAGTTTCTCGGCTGGTGATCGATTGCAACCGTCAACTCGATGCACCTGATTTGATTCCAGAGGTGAGCGACGGTACGTTCATCCACGGGAATCTGGGAATGGATGCGGCAGCGCGCGCTGAGCGCATTGAGCGTTGGTTTCGGCCCTATCATGACGCGGTAGAAGCTGTAATTGCCGGGCGCGTGGGGACTGTGCTTGTGTCGATCCATTCAATGACGCCTTCGCTGCGCGGAGTGGCCCGGCCCTGGCAGATTGCACTCTCCAGCTACCTCGATCGCAGTCTTGCAGATCCGGTTTTGGCTGCACTGCGTGCGCCAGGGGACGTGGTGGTTGGTGACAACCAGCCCTATGACTTGGATCCTGCTGTGGACTTCAGCGTGCCGTACCATGCCCTGCGACGGGGCTTACCGCACGTACAGGTTGAATTTCGGCAGGATGAGGTTGCGGATGAAGATTCACAGCGGCTGTGGGCTTTGCGGTTTGCACGCGCCTTGAGCGTCGTTTAGCGTAGAGATCCAGGGACAAAAAAGAGTACGGCGAAAGAAAGTGCTTTGGCGCTAGAAACAGATCTCTGGCATTTTCCGGGGATACAAAGCGAATTCCGTAGCTGACGTTTTTTGAGTGCCGGGCAGCGATCTGATTCGCTATTGCATTTGCTTCAGCTTCTGCTCGACTCTGGCTTACACCGGGATAAAGACGGGCCAGCAGAAAGCTCTGCTCGCTGTCGCGTCGCTCAAGAAGCGCGGCTTGGGGATCCAGCTTTTTTGAGCTCGCGATGGGAATGAAAATTTCTGGTTGAGGGAGGCGCTCAATGCTGCTGAAGTCCCTTCCGGTTACCCCAATGATGGTGTGTTCAACGCCATTGATTGTGATAACTCGCCTCACCACATCGGGCGTGCCGGACAGATAGCGCTGCCATGCTTCGTAGGTTAAAACTGCAACCGGTGGCGCTCCAGACTCAAGATCATCCTGAGGGGAAAGCATGCGGCCAAAGGCTGCTTTTATGCCGAGAAGCTGAAAATAGTTTCCCGACACTGCATTGCCCCAAACGGGTTGGGTTGAGTCTGGCGCAAAGCTGACATCGAAACGGACAAACCGGTAAAGGCTGAGATTGAAGGTTCTGGCGCGTTCGCGAAAATCCAGATAGTTCGGATAGGAATGAGCTCTCGCGTTATTTTCGGCGTGCACCAATGAAAACACCTCTCCGGGCCGCGAAATCGAAGGGGGCTTCAGTAATGTGGCATTCAAAATGCATAGAAGGAGGGCTACTCCTCCAGATCCGAAACCGAATGCCAACCAAACAATAGCTCCAAAGCCCCTGTGGGCGTCGATACGATTCTCTCCAGGCATCTTTCCTCTAACCCTTACGAATACGGGGCCGGCTAAAAGAAAGTTCCTAAATACAACTTTAAACCAGAGGAAGCCTGGGACGAAGCGGATTAGACTCTAGCGGTAGAAGGGTGACCACGTAATCCAGCGTGGGCCATAGTGGGGCAGGGGCTGGTTGAGTTCAAGGGCGCCGAGGTCCGGGGCATTGCCGGTGAACTTGTCGTTGATCGTGGGTAGCACCTGGCCGGCATCGATGGCTTTGGACTTCGCCTTGAGACGGAAGTTAAGGTCCATCGAATGGTAGACGTGGTGGCGGCGGTTGATGTCAGGCATGGCTAGATTCTCAAAAATGTCGTAGTCCAGCTCGACGCCGTGGGTCTCTTGTCCGGTAGCCTGTTGGAATTCACCGAGAGTAGAGAACGAACGCATTTCAGCACCGGGCGCCCGCCAGTTGTATTGTTTGGCAACGTTTCGATTGGGACGGAATCCGTTATAGTCTGTGCTGAAACTCGGCGTGGCGTGAGCCCAGGTCATGATGCCTTTGTTCGGCGTGTCACGGCCTAGGAAGATGTTATTGCGGAAGTGGGAATTGGAATAGGGTTCAGCCGCAGCTTGTTCCGTAATGAATGTGTTGTGGTAAACGACGATGCCGGCGGGGGCGGCGTTGAACTTGAGTGCGCTGCCCGCGGGGACGTGATACAGCAGATTGCGGATGAAGTATACCGGGCCGCCGAACATCGGCTGTGCGCTATAGCCGTTGTGTGCAGCGTTGACCCCGCGGTTCTGATAGACGCGGATATTGTGTGTGCCGCCATCGGATTCAATGAAGTCATCGTTTGATAGATGGATGTCGTTGTTGTAAATATCGATCGAGGAGGCGCGACGATCCGGGTCGGCTTCTGGTGGGCCATAGGTAGAGATACAGATGGCGTCATGGAAATACGCGACGGCATTATGGGCAATGATATGGCCGGGGCCGTACACCTTGACGGCAAAGAAGCTGCGAAGCTGGTGCGATGGGTAGATCCCGGCCGCGCGCGAGTTCACCTGATTCCAGCCAATGACGCGCATCTGATCCTCCCGGCCCAGGAAGAGATTGTCGCTGATAAAAAAGTCGCTCGATCCCGCGTATTCAGTCCACACGCCAACGCCGATGTCTTCAAAGCGGCAGTTACGTACCGTAAGCGCAACCGCGCCCATCACTTCTTTTTCACCAGCAAAGAGCGCCACTTCTGTGTTGCGGAAAGTGAGCCCCTCAAATATATGATGTTCGGTTGCCATCACATCAAAAAGCTTGTGATTGCCTGCGCCGTCAAAAATCGCTTCACCGTCGCCGGCACCTTTGATGGTGATCGGTTTCTCGGCGGTGCCTTTAAGCGAAAGCGACATCGAACCGGTGAAGGGTGCGCTTAAAGGGTCGACATAGTTGAGGCGATCCGGCCGGTAAAGGCCCGCGTGGATCAGAATGGTGTCTCCCGGCTGAGCTTTCTTCATACGCACGGCCGTCCAGTCCCCCCGTCCTTCCCCGTAATAAGCGGCCTTGAGGCCAATGAAGCTGGGCTCAAGTTTAGGGCCTTCGTGATCGTTGGGGTAGACGTGAAGGGTGCGTCCAGTAGTGGAGGGCTGGGGCTCCGTGCGGGTTTTTACAGTAACGCGTTGCTGAGCCTGCCCGGTGACCCCATCAGGATCTCGAAGCGTGAATTCGCATTCGTAGCTGGTGCCGGCTTCGAGGTTGAAGATGCTGCCAGCGAAAGCGTGAGGGACGGTGTAAGTCATGCTTTCCCGCTCACGAAAGACACGCTCACCGCCGATGCGCAAAAGGGGGAGCGCGGGTTGCCAGGCTTGTGTGTTGGCTTTGCGGAACCGTACTTCTACGCTCGCGTTACGGTTGGTGTCACCGTCAATGAGCCAGTCGAAACCAAGGTTGTGGAGCGTGGGATGCTCGACGTGGAAACGTCCGGGGGTGGTTCCGTTTTGGGCTTGGAGGCTACAAAAACTTAGGAAGAGAAAGAGAGCAGAGCGCATGGTGGATCGTTGACGATCTTATACCAGCGGAAGGCCCAGAAACTTCTCGATGCGAAGTAGCTCATCAGCGCAAGACATCAGGGGTAATCGCGGAGGAGGGCATAGCTTGAAACCGGAGAGCTCCGAAAAGTCTAGGGAGAAAAAGGAAGGTGGAGGAAGGGCAAGACTGGAGCGGGAGACGAGAATCGAACTCGCGACCAACAGCTTGGAAGGCTGAGACTCTACCACTGAGTTACTCCCGCCCTTCCAAGCTCCATCATAACGCATTGACATTCATACCCCAAATCCCCCATGCTAAATCTCACCATGACGAAGCCACTTTTTGCGTTTCGCATGCTCGCCCCTGTTGCCGCGCTATGCATCCTTAGTCTCTATTCCCAAGTCCCTCAGCCCAACGGAGCCGGCGTCGAACCCGGTGTCCTCCCTGCAAAATGGATCTCCGGCGGCCCCAAATGTATGGAAGAGCCCGAATGGCAAATCCACGAATACAACGCCGATCTCTACATCCTTCGCGAATCCGGCTGCACCCACTACGAAAAACCCTTCCTGTACGTAATCTTCGGCACAGACAAAGTCACCCTCATCGACACCGGCGCAGGCCAAAACGACATTGCCCGCGTCTACGATCAGGTAGTTGAAAAATGGCTCAAACGCAAGGGCCGCACCTCCATCCAGAAGATGGTCATCCACACCCACGGTCATGGCGACCACATCGCTGGCGACCCTCAATTCAAAGATCGCAAAGACATCGAATTCATTCCCTTCGACATCCCTTCCATCCAAAAAGCCTTTAGCATCACCACCTGGCCCACCACCGTCGGCAAGCTCGACCTCGGCGGCCGCACCCTCGACGTCGTCCCAGTCCCCGGCCACCACAACACCGACGTCGCCTTCTACGACAAGCGCACCGGCCTGCTCCTGATCGGCGACACTCTCTATCCCTGCCGCCTCTAC
>JAPKYY010000766.1 GCA_026394095.1 Acidobacteriota bacterium
GAAGTGGGAGGCCAGAAATTTCCTTCGCTTGATGCAGTGGATGTATCTCTGACCTCCGGGAAGATTGGTTTGGGCTCGTTTTTTGAGACGGCCCAGTTTCGCAACCTGAAAGTTAGCCCTAATCCTTAGGTTCGAAACAGCACGCTCTCATTGTTGAAGCTGCGGACGGCAAAGATGAAGCAGATGATTGCGTAGACGATGTTCGAGACATTGGTGATTGCAAAAGACAGCATCGGGACATCGCCCTGCAGGATGGCCTTCAGCAACTGACTTGAATTAAAGATCGGAATCAGGCTCAGGACGGGAGTGAGTTCCATGCCGGGCAGGCCGCCAAGGAGTGAAGGAAAGATCACGAGCATGATCAGTGGGGTGAGGTAGCTCTGGGCCTCTTTGAAGCTGCGTGCCATCAAGGAAATCGCGAGCATCAATGCGCCGGCCATAACGGCTACCGGGAGCAGGGTGAGGAGCATAAGGCCGATGGTCTGAGGGTCTGTCGGGACATTGCCGATCATCTTCTCCATACCTTTCATCTCAATGCCGCCTCGCTTGAGGCTGAAGAAAAGGCTGCCTGTTGTCAACAAGGCAGTGGCGTAGATGGCGGCTACGCAGGCCAGGATTTTGCCCAGGACAATATCGGTGCGGCGGGCCGGGCTCGCGATCAGGGCCTCCAGAGTCTTACGTTCTTTCTCTCCTGCGGCCATGTCAATTGAAGGGTACATGCCGCCTGAGAACATCAGCAGGATGACAACATAACCGAGCATGCTGCCTAGAAGGAAGCCCCCCATCTTTCTTTCGCTGGCCACGTTTTCCCGCTTCACGGCGAAGGGCTTCAGGACACTCGCGTCGAGGTTGGCAGTCTTGAGTTTGTCGAGGATCAGGCTGTCGCGGTATTCGTTGAGTGCGGTGCGGAGTTTCTCTGCCGCCAAGCCGCTGGACTGGCGAGTGCCTTCGGCATATACGCTGACGATTTTGCCGTCGGAGGAGATGGTGAGGCCCGTCGCGGCGGTCTTGTTTTCTACTGCTTTTGCGACGTTGTCAACCTCAATGATTTTCAGGCCGCTGCGGGTAAGGGTTGGGTTGAAGGCGGCGGGAATACTGTCTTTGACGATGGCAACAGTTGTAGCTTCCGTAGCGGCCTTCTTCTCGGCATCGCCCATGAAGCGGCCCATGACTCCGAAGACCAGAGGGAAGACGACGACCGGGAGGATGACCATGCTGAGAAGGGTGCGGCGGTCTCTGAGCAGGTCGAGGATTTCTTTTTTGAGAACGGTGAAAATTACGCTGGGGTTCATGCGGCACTCGGGAGTTCAAGAAGGTCAAGAAAGATTTCGCGGAGGCGTTGTTTGCCGGTTGCGGCACGGAGCTCGTCCATGGTGCCGGAGATCTTGAGCTGGCCGTGGTTGATGACGGCGATGCGGTCGCAGAGGTATTCGGCTTCTTCCATGATGTGTGTGGAATAGACGATGCATTTGCCCATGCGCCTGGCCTCGAGGATACTGGCTTCGATGACGCGGGCGGTAGGGAGGTCGAGTGTGGCAGTGGGCTCGTCGAGGATGAGAACCGGCGGATCGTGTACGAGGGTGCGGGCGATCGCAGTTTTTTGTTTCATGCCGCTAGAGAGTTTGTCGGCGCGCGTATCGGCGAAATCTTTCATATCGAGTCGCTCGATAAGTTCGCCCGTACGGCGGTTCAAGTCCTGCTCGGGGACTTCGGCGAGCCGTCCAAAGAACTGCAGGATTTCTCGTGGAGTGAGGCGGGCGTAAAGGCCCATATCGCCGGTGAGGAAGCCGATCTGGCGGCGAACATCGGCGGAGTTCGAGCCGATGTTGAAGCCGTTAATCGTAGCTGTGCCTGAAGTAGGCTTGAGTAGCGTTGAGATGAGGCGGAGAGTGGTGCTTTTGCCTGCTCCGTTGGGGCCAAGGAGGCCGAAGATCTCCCCTTTTCCTACTGAGAAGCTGACGTTGTCAACGGCTTTGACGGTGCCGCGCTTCTTGTCCTCGAAGTGGCGGCTGAGACCCTGGACTTGTATCATGCGTAGAACGATTGTAGCGAGGTGAGAGAGCAAATTGATCCTGTACCGGCAAGAGGCTGCACCGGCTCATCTGGAACCGTGGGTGGAATGCACCTGGACACTTGAGGGTGAGGCAGAGGGCGAGTCTGAGGTGATCCTGCCAGACGGGAGGATGGAGCTGGTTTTCCATCATGGAGCAAGGCCCAGAAATCAGGCGGTGAGCTTTGTAACGGGCCAGCTGACTGCTCCGCTGGTGATCTATCCGACGGGGCCGATGTTAACTCATGGAGTCCGG
>JAPKYY010000653.1 GCA_026394095.1 Acidobacteriota bacterium
GATTTGTCTGCCCGAACTTCTATGTTTGAAGCTCTCTGCTTTGCCGGTGAGTTGGATCGCGCTGAGAAGCACCTAAATCTCCTGGCCGACTCCAACGAACAGGCAAAACTGGGAGCAATCCTTTACTTTTCTGCCATACATGCCGAACGTGAACGGCATGCCATGTACAAGAACCAGGTCTTTCCCAAGTCGGTTGCAAAGTCGCAGCTTTCCGGAAAACTCAATGGAAAGCCCTTCTCGGATATTCGCGATGCAGACAAGGATCTCGGAGCGCGTCTCGAAGTCTTTGGTGCAGGCTCCTACATGTGGGTTCAGTTTGAACATATTGCATCCATCCGCATTGAGGCGCCCAAAAGGTTGCGCGACACTCTGTGGACGCCCGCCTTCATCAACACCAGCAAGAACTTTAAAGGCGAAGATATGGGTGAAGTCCTACTGCCTGCTATTTATCCGTTCTCGTTTACATATCCCGATGAGTCAGTCTGGCTCGGCCGGCAAACACTCTGGGTGGAGGACGAAGGCAGCAGCTATCCGCTTGGCCAAAAGGTTCTCATTGTTGACGGCGAAGAAGTTCCTTTCCTGGAAGTTCGCACAATTGAATTCGATCAACCCGACGATGAATCCACAGATAATCACCGGGAAGATGAGCAGTCTGCTTCGATTAGCTTAAACTCCTAAAGAATGCCCTTTCGTGAAGACATCCTAAATCCTGTGCCGGGTGACAGTCCCGGCGGCGCAGATCTGCGATATGACCCCGTCTACGACAAGATCAAGGAAGCGCGCCGAGAAGAAGAAGACATCGAACAGGGCGACTGGAAGCGGGAACGCAAAGTCGCTGACTGGCCACTTACCAGCAAACTTTGTGAAGAAGTTCTCGCTACCCGGTCGAAGGATCTTCAACTCGCTGCCTGGCTTACCGAAGCTGCAGTACGGCAACGTGGAATCGAAGGAATTCTCGAGGGCATGGCGCTTGTTCATGGACTTTTGGACACCTTTTGGGATCACCTTTATCCAGAGCTCGAAGATGGTGACGCGGAATTTCGCGCAACTCCACTCGATTGGTTATCCAATCAACTGATTCGTCTGCTGCAAAGCCTGAAGCTGACCAAAGACGGGTATTCCTACCTTAAGTTCAAGGAATCGCGTGATGTTGGCTACGAAGACGGCAACGCAAGCGAAAAAGCAATTGAGACTCGCAAGACCAAACTGGACGAGGGCAAGCTTGCGCCTGAGCTCTTTGATGAGTCGTTTGATCAGACGCCCAAGACCTTCTACGTTTCACTCTTTGCATCCCTGAACCAGATTCTGACCGATACGAAATCCCTGGCGGAAGTCTGCGATGAGAAATTCGGCGACTATTCCCCTTCCTTCTCACGGTTTGTGCAATCCACTGAAGAAGTAAGGCAGGTCGCCAAAAACCTTCTCGACAAAAAGCGTGAGATGGAGCCTGACCCGATTGAAGAGGTCGCGGAAGAAACTACTTCGGATGGAGATCCCGCGACAGGCGAAACAATTTCAGTTGCCCCCCAAGGTTCCGGCATCAACATTGCCGCATTCACAGGCGCTGAACCCGGAAGCAGAAAATCGATCATCGAGGGGCTGGTGCACGCAGCAGCTCAATTGCGGCAGATGGATCCGACAAACCCAGGTTCCTATCTGATGATGCGCGGATTGCGCTTTGGAGAATTGAGGGCTGCAGCTGCCAAAGGCGAATTGCGGTCACTTGAGGCCCCGCCGACAGAAATTCGAAGGCAGCTTCGAGTTTACTCGCTGGACTCGAAGTGGAAAGAGCTCCTTGATTTGACTGAAGCTAGCCTCGCTCTGCCGGCAAGCCGGGCATGGCTCGATCTGCACCGCATGACAGCGGAGGCCTGCGTAGGATTGGGTGACGAATACAACGGCGTGAACCAGGCGATTCGAGGTGAAGTGCGCACCTTGTTAAGGGACGTGCCAGAAATCCGCAACGCCATCCTGATGGACGACACTCCCGCATGCAATCCTCAAACACTGGCGTGGCTCGACGAGCTTAACGACGACCCGCCGGCCCTGGTAGAGAGCGAAGAATCTGACCCTTCCACCGCAATACTGCGTCCAGGCAAACGCAAAGGATATCGCCCAGCCCTTTTTGGAAGACGTCAAAGCAAAGCTGGTTGAATTCAAGATCCCCGAATGGGAAGACAGATCGATCGTTGTTCAGGCTCTGGTGAACCTCTACCTCTACCATGAATCAACGGCCGACGATTCTACAGAACGCTCGATGGTTTTCAACCAAATTTGCCGGCTAGACCCTGTTCGAGCTCTATCCCTGAGATCCTAGGACGAGGTGATGCGCTAAGTGGCATTTCAACTCGATGTCCTGGTTACGCTCTCGGTTCTCGATCGCCTGATCGACACCGACCCGAAGAACAACTCCGAGGCTCCGCTCACGCGTGGGGAATCTTTAAGAAGGTTGCGAGCTGCCGTGCGCCGCGATCTGGAATGGTTGCTCAATTCCCGTCGCATTGCAGTACCGCCCGATCCGACGCTCCTTGAGTTGAACACGTCCGCCTATGTATTTGGATTGCCGGACATATCTTCGATCCAGCTGTCGAGCCACCTCGAACAGAACAAACTTCTGGCCTCCATTGAAAAGGCGATAGAAATCTTTGAACCACGTCTGAGGGATGTACGAGTGATTCCGATGCTGGATGCCTCGGCGAAATCAATCCAGCGGCTGGACTTCCGAATCGAAGGACTCTTGATGATGGATCCAGCGCCAGAACAAGTCTCATTCGATACGACGCTCGATGGCGTAAATCAAACCTATCGAGTCAAAGCAGAGGGGCGAATTTAAGCTGCCATGCGCGACGACCTGCTTCTCTATTACGAACGCGAACTGACTTATATCCGGCAACTAGCGGCCAACTTTGCCGAGCGCTATCCCAAAATTGCATCGCGACTTGTGCTTGAAGGCGACAAGTGCGAAGACCCGCATGTCGAGCGCCTGCTCGAAGGTTTCGCCTTTCTGGCTGCCCGGGTTCATCTCAAGATCGATGACGAGTTCCCAGAGCTAACCGAGGCCATCCTCGGCATCGTCTACCCGCATTTCATTCAGCCGATTCCTTCAATGTCGATTGTCGAATTCGAACTGGACCCCACCAAGGGCAAGCTGGACAAGGGACTGCTGATCCCGCAGGGTTCGGTCATATACTCCAAGGCTGTGCAAGGCGTGCCTTGCAAGTTCCGCACCTGTTACGATCTCACCCTCTATCCGGTCAACGCTACAGCGGCCGAGTTTGCGACACCAGACCGCCTGCGCCCAGCCATCAAGGCACCTGACGCACAATACGCTAT
>JAPKYY010000338.1 GCA_026394095.1 Acidobacteriota bacterium
CAGCAACTGGGTGGGTTGGAATTGCTCGGAGATGGATTTCTCGGCAACGTCGGTGTGCTTTGAAGCCAGATAGACAGCAGCCAGAAGCGGGCTCTGATTGCTGGAGTGCATCTTCAGTTTTTCTGAGGCGTCCCTGAGGGTGGCATAGCGCAGGACGGTAACACTCTTGAGGTAAGCCTTCCATTGGTCGGAATAGTCTTTGAAGTAACGAGCGCGGAGGCGTTGTTCGAGCTCGTTCAGATTGACAGACATTTTGACTTCTTCGCCGAGCACCCAGGCCTCACCACCAAAGTATTTGGGCAGGTTCTTGAAGGCGGCCTGCATCCAGGCAAAACCCTCTTTCGAGAAAGAGCCCTGGACTTCTTTGTCGACCTTCACAGCCTTGTAGCCGTCGGGATAAAGCTTGTTGTAGGTGATGGTGGGGTTGGCACGATTGGCTTCAGCCAGGATCGCGTTGTAGAGGCGTTCGTCACCAGAGAACTGCTTGAGGAAGACGCGGGTGCGGTCTACGGTGACGGCATCGTTTTCTTTGGAGAAGGGGTTGGATTCTTTCAGCTCTTCGGCATAAAAATCGAATTGCTTGCCGATCAGGCCATAACGCTGCGGCTCGACCTGCTTGACGCCCTGCCAATACTTCATGAGGACGGGAGTAAGGAAGGTCTTGGTGCTCTTGTCCGGATTGGAGGTTGTGATCAGGTAGGCCTTGAGGGCGTTGTAGCTGGTCATGTAATCGTCCTGAGGCGTTGGGGCCTGGGGAAGACGCTTCATGTAGTCGAGAACGGCGGTCTGGGTCCCACCGAACATGATGTTGCGGAAGCTCTCGAAGTAGAGTTTTCGCGAGGTGGGCAGGAGAGTGTCGCCGGTGTAGAGGCCCCAGCGCATCATGAGCGGGGCACCTTCTTTCTCGTAACCACGGAGGCGCTCGAGAACGCCGCGGAGGCGGTCGAGCTTGTTGAGGCTATCGAGGGTGGGCACTTCGCCCTGGGCAACCTGAACACCGCGCAAGGCTTTGGAGGCATCGGCGAGTTCTGATTCGAGAGCGCGATTGTTGAAGTAACTCCAGGTGAAGAGGCCGCGCCGGCGACACCAAGCAGGAGGCGTCTGGTGCCGTCAGTGCGAGTGCTGACACTGGACGCACCGAGGGCGGCTTTGTCTTTGAGCAGTACGTCGCTGAAGAAGCGGGTGATGAAGAGCCATTGCGGCATGCGGCGTTGTGTACCGGCGGCGTCAGAGACCAGAACAGGACGAACACCGGAGAAGTAGAAGCCACGCACGAAGGGCGAAACAGCGATCTGGCTGGGGCGGCAGATATCGACCAGGAAGGTAGTGACTGCCTGCCTTAACTTGCGGAACTCACGGGGAAATTCGTAGACAGGGGGACGGCCCTGCTGATTGGCATCACGCTCCTGCAAGGGGACGCGGCGCTCGGCGAGGCTGCGGAAGAGTTCTTCCATCAAATCGCCAAAACGCTTGCCGGCCTGTTCGGCATAGACACCGCTGGAGGCCATGTCGACGATGGGAACGGTAGCGCCAAGAACTTCGGCCACTTCGTCGTTACTCATGTAGGAGACGTAGTTGGCGAAGTGAGGCATCTGGTCTGCCTTGGTGAAGATGACGTAGACAGGGATGCGGGCACCGAGAGTTTTGGACATCTCGATCAGACGCTGGTTGAGGATACGGGCTTTGGCCGTCATCATCTCGCCAGCGCCCTGCTGGAAGAATTCTTCAGTGCCAACAAACATGAGCACGCTACGGGGTGCTGGAGTGGAGCTTGTGTTGAGGGCAGTCATGCCGCCGGGGGCGAAGCGCTGCGAGAAGGCTTTCCAGAGTTTGTCGTTTTCAAGCAAGGTGGGAGCGGCTTCAACGAAGACCGTCTTTCTGGCGAGCCAGACGTTTGCGGTTCTGGTTTGGACGAGCTGATTGCCTTCCTGATAGACGAGACCGGCGAGCAATTCCGGTTCGAGGCCGCTGTTGGTGATGAGGGTTGTTTTGGCAGAACCTCGGGCACCCATGACAAAAACGACCGGCATGGTGGCCAGGCTGCCGCCGGAGGCCTGAAGTTTTTTGTCAAAAACCATCCAAGCGCCATCCAGGCTACCCAGGCAAATCCGACCATCAATCCGAAAAGCATATAGTGATTCTCCGATTACCTGCGAGTCATTTCCTGGGCGATGGAACGCAATTCATCCGCGCCCGAACCAAGCATCAATTTGTAGACGATGAAGACGACAACGGCCAAGGCGCAAAGCCCGCCGCCGATCATCACCATGCGTTGAAACCAGGGGTCAGCAACAGCGACAGTAGCATCGGTGAGAGGCAGACCACCGGAAGGCGACAGTGGGGGCATGGCACCGCGGATGCGGCGGCACTTGTCCATGCAGGCGTCGACGATTCGCTTCAGCTCAGCGCGGCCACCGGCGCTATAGCGGCCCTGAAAGCCGAGGCTGATACAGAGGGCATAGAGTTCGAGCAGATCCGAGTTCGGGAGGCTGTCGGGCTGGCGCATGATGTTTTCAAGGTTTTGGAAAAAAATCTCGCCGGCAATATGAACTCCGAACAATTCTTCCTGCAGAGGTTTACGCCGCCAATCGGCAAAGGCAGGCTGATTCTGGGTGAGAATCGTTTCGTCGAGGAAGGCAACCACTGCAAACATTGCCAGCTTGGTTTCCTCTTCAGAAAAAGTCTTGCGCCTTGCGTCTTCAATGGAAGATTTCAGAGCAGTTTTCATGCTCTCGCGCAGACCATAGGGATCCTGTGTCA
>JAPKYY010000191.1 GCA_026394095.1 Acidobacteriota bacterium
GCATAGGCCGTAAAACCCATCTCACTCATCTCACTCAGCGTCTTTGAGTAGTGTTCCAGGATCGGGTCCGCCCACATCTTGCGCCCACACCTCAAAGTATTGAGCGCGACAGCGGTTGACACTTCCATCAGAGGCTTCTTCTGTGCCGCCGCAATGCTCTTGAGTTGCTCCCAGTCCGCCTCAACCTTCTCCCGGTCTGCTACAACCTTCTTGAGCGACTCCCACTCCTTCATCAACGCAGCCCGGTTCAGCGGAGGCGTATTGAAGTTCTCGGCTAAATGTCCACTCCCACGCTCCAGCCCATCCAGTAGATCTGTCACGCTACGCACAGACTCAGCCCCCGTAAGCCAACCTTCTTTCTCCAGCGTCGAGGCAATCTCACCGAGCAACTTCCCGCCAGCACCAGACAAATCCGCCATCCCGGCGAGCACCCAAACGGGTGAAGCATGAAACACGGCCAGCGAAAGAAGATCGATTCCGTTCCCGGCCGTCCTTCGCACCAGAAAGTCCTCCGGCAACTCACTGGCGGATTCGTAGGCACCCTCAACCTTGCCTACCTTCTCGATCAGAAAGCGCAGGGTCTGGTCGACAATCGACTGGTAGAGCCGCGTCCCGCGAAAGCTCGGAGGCAGGGTAATTTCGCCCCCCTCACGCAAAAGGCCCGCACTGAGAGCAGTGAGGGCCCGTAAGCTGCGTTCCGGCAGACTCAGTAGATATCTAGCGGGTTTTTTCATCCTTCTCGACTTTGCCATCGCGAACGTGAATGATGCGGTGCGCATGCATGGCCACATCCAGTTCGTGCGTCACCAGAATGATCGTGTTGCCGAGCGAATACAGACGCTCAAACAGCGCCATGATTTCCACGCTTGTCGTCGAATCGAGGTTACCCGTCGGTTCGTCGGCCAGCAGAATCGAAGGGTTGTTTACCAGTGCTCGGGCAATAGCCACACGCTGACGCTGACCACCGGAAAGCTCGTTCGGCTTGTGATACATGCGCTTGGCAAGATCCACCTGTTCGAGGCATTGCTTGGCCCGCTCAAGGCGCTGTGCCTGTGTGAAGCCGGCATAAATCAGCGGCAATTCCACGTTGTGCAGCGCAGTTGCGCGAGGCAAAAGGTTGAAGCTCTGAAATACGAAGCCGATTTCCTTGTTTCGGATTCGCGCCAGCTCATCGTCCGACATCGAGCTAACCAGACTGCCATTGATGTAGTAGTCTCCCGAGCTTGGTGTGTCGAGACACCCGATCAGGTTCATCAATGTCGACTTGCCAGAACCCGAAGGCCCCATGATCGCGACATATTCGCCGCGCTTGATCTCAATATCCGTACCGTTGACGGCATTGATCACCTGATCACCCATGACGTAGGTCTTCTTCAGGTCATAGGTGCGGATTACGATTCCGTCTCGCTTCAGTTGCTCGCCGCGAAGTTTGGGGTCCGTGGCTACGGCAGTGGACATGGGTTAGGATTCCGCCTTCGTTGTGGTCTTATTGTCTACTTTAACCTTTGTGTCGTTGCGAAGGGTACGAATCGCTTTATAGGAACCCGTAATAATCTCTTCGCCCTCTCCAAGGCCGCTGGTCACCTCAATTTCGGTGGCCCCGGTGATACCGGTCTCTACTTTTTTATAGGTGGCCTGGCCGTTCTTCACCACAAAGACGCCCTGAATTTCTTCTTTGCCAGCCTTCATCTCGGCAGGGCTCTGCGTTTCGGGCTTCTTTTCGCCGGGCTTTACAGGCTCAAGATCGCCCTTCTGGCGAACGGTCAAAGCCTGAATCGGAATCGACAAAGCCTTGGGCCGTGTGGCAGTGGTAATGCGAGCCGTGCAAGACAATCCAGGACGGATTTCTTCAGGTGGGGCTTCAAGCGCAACAACTACCTTGAAATCCTTGGCTTCCTGCGAAGAAATCGCGCTCTGCGATGCTGCAAGACCTGTCGAACGAAGAATGGCGGTGTTTCCGATCTCGATCACCTTGCCGATAAACTTTTTACCAGGGATGGCGTCGATCGTCACTTCCGTCTTCTGACCCAGCGAAACATTCACAATATCCGTCTCGTCTACTTTCACTTCAGCAGTGATGATCGACATATCGGCAATCGTCATGATCAGGCTGGCTGCGGAGTTCTGGATGCCAGGTACAACCGTTTCACCTACACGTACGGGCAAATTCGTCACAACACCATCGATTGGGCTGGTGGCAAAGGTGCGCTGCAACACATCGGCAGCAGAGCGAAGATTCGCCTGGCTAGCCGCAACTCGCTTTTGCGCAGCATTCAACTGCGCTGATTGCTGTGTCGGGCTTCTGCCTCGCGAATGGCGGCCTGGTTCGATTCGTAAGTACTCTTCTTCGTTTCATACTCTTGACGCGCAATCAGCTTCTCTTCAAAAAGCTGTTTGGCGCGGTCAAAATCGAGCCGCGAACGCTCTGCGTCAGACTTGGCACGATCGATCGATGCCTGTGCCGACTTGATATTTTCATCGGCAGCCAGGAGTCCCGATTCCGTCGCCGATGATTCCGCCTCAGAAGTCGCAACGTTTGCTCTCTGGGCTGCAAGCTGCGCTTCGGGCTGCACGGATTCAAGTTTGGCTAACTGCTGGCCCTTGCGCACACGCTGGCCTTCCACTACGTTGATCTCTGTGATGCGCGAAGGTGCATTCGCATTCGAACCAATATTGATGTAGTTGCGAGGCTTGATTTCCCCTGAGGCGGTGACCAAGGACACAAGATACTGGCGCGATACCATGGCCGTGGTCACGGACACGATCGCGTTCTGCTTCATTTTGTAATTTGCGAAGGCGGCCACTCCGCCAATTGCCACGACGCCAAGGCCAATGGCGACTTTCCACTTAGTTTTCAACGGTAACTCCCAGAAGATCAGACGACGAATTAAGTTCAGAAGTTCAAAAAGTGTGATCTCTGAGTTTAGAGACGCTTAAATCAGCTTCATCTTACAGGATGACACAGCTTTATTTGCCCTTGAGCCACTTGATGCTGGTCGGCTGCTTGGCAGAACAGGCCATTGAGTTCGTCATCCCTGAGGCGATCATTGCGCAAGCATTGTCCACCGCAGTTCGCAAGGCAAGTTCTTCTGTGGCCCCCAGAGCCGTCCGGCAATTGGTTCTGCCCTCGAACTCCATGCAGACTTCCACCCGGAACTGACTGTAGGACATAGAGTTATAAAACAGCGCCGCAATAAAGCCAATTGCTGCAAGGACGATCATTGCACCCCACTTAAGATTCTTCACAACTGAGCTCCCTTACGCACTAAAGAACGGTGCCATCTGCCGGAATTTCTGATACCGCTGCTCAACCAATGCTTCCGGATCAAGCGTTTCCAACTCGCCCAACGCCTTCCGAATCGATGCCCCGAGCAAGTCTGCCGCTGCATCGTGATCTTCTTGCGCCCCACCCTCAGGTTCCTCTACGATTTCGTCAATGATCCCGCGCTCCAGCAAATCCGGTGCCGTTAGCTTCAACGCTGCAGCTGCCAGTTCCGCTTTGGCCGAATCGCGCCAGATGATTGCCGCACAGCTTTCGGGCGAGATCACGCTGTAATAGCAGTTCTCCATCATCAGGATCTTGTTGCCGACGCCCATACCGAGGGCACCGCCCGATCCACCTTCCCCGATCACCACCACAATTACCGGTACGCTCAGCCTTGCCATCTCGCGCAGATTGTAGGCGATCGCCTCAGCCTGGCCACGCTCTTCGGCATCGATTCCGGGATAAGCCCCTGGCGTATCAATGAAGGTAACGATAGGCCGCTTGAACTTGTTTGCCATTTTCATCAGCCGCATCGCCTTGCGATAACCCTCGGGCTTGGGCATGCCAAAGTTCCGGGCCAGCTTTTGCTTGGTATCACGGCCTTTTTGTTGTCCGATCACCATCACGGGCTTGCCGTCGAGAAATGCATAGCCGCCCACAATTGCCAAATCGTCGCCGTAAAACCGGTCTCCATGGAGTTCAGCAAAATCGGTGAAGATCCGGTTGATGTAGTCCACCGCATGAGGCCGCTTGGGATGCCGTGCAAGCTGCACCCTCTTATAGGAGGCATTCGTCTCGGTTGAGACAGGCGCCGGAGCGCTCTCGGGATGTAGCGCATGGATCCGCGCTGTGATGTCAGAGTTGGCCATTGGTTAGGCGTCGCCCGAGGCTTCGTAGGAAGTGGAACCGAAGAGCTTTGAGAGCTCTCCCTGAAATTCCTTGTCTGCCCGGACTTTGCTTGTCAAATCCAATGTTAGCGAAAAGTCACGGCTTTTTTCGAGGATGATTCGCACCGAGGCCGGGCCCGGCTTTCTTTTCACCAACTCTTCGAGGGCCAGAGCCCTCTTATCTTCATTGTCGGTAAGCCGAATCCGCAGGTTCAGCATGGCTGGAAGTTTTACTCTGGCATTGTCTAATGCCACCAGGTCCTGAATCGAAAGGCGCGGCGCAGACCCCTCATCCACCAGCACCTTCGCCGTAATCATGACGGCCTTATCTTCCTCGAGATACTTCGAAAGACTCTCGAACTTTGAGGCAAAAACCATGCAATCCACCGTCCCGTGCAGGTCTTCGAGTTGCATCGCCGCCCACAGTTCCTGCTTCTGGTTCCGCTTCCTTTGTATGCCTGTGATCAGTCCGCACACCTTCACTTCAACTCCGCGCTCCACCCCGATCAAGGTCGAGGTGTTGTGCGTCCCCAGGTCGTTCACCTTGTCTAGGTACCGGTCGAGCGGATGTCCACTGACGTAGAAGCCCAGCAATTCTTTCTCGTTGGTCAACTTCTGCGAGGCGTCCCAATCCGGCACCTTCGGCAGTTCGCCTTCTTCGTGCTTTTCTTCATTGCCGCCAAACAAATCGCCAAACAAACCCGATTGCCCCGAGTTTCGATCCCTCGATGCTCGCAAGCCCGTCTCGATTGCCGCATCGAGAATCGCCATCTTCTGCGACCGCGTGCCTTTCAACTCATCCATCGCCCCACAGCGGATCAGTGCTTCGATCACGCGACGGTTGACAGACGACATATCTACCCGCTCGCAGAACTCATAAAGCGAACTGAACTTGCCATCTTTGTCGCGCACCTTGATGATCGCTTCCACTGCGCCCGCGCCTACGTTCTTAATTGCGCCCAGTCCAAAGCGGATACCGTCGCCTGAGGGCGTGAAGTTCAAGTCGGATTCATTCACGCTGGGTGGCAACACCTGGATCTGCCGTTCCCGGCATTCGTTGATATAACGAACCACCTTGGCCGTGTTGCCGGTTTCTGACGTCAGCAGCGCGCTGATGAATTCCAGCCGGTAATTGGCCTTCAGATACGCCGTAACGTAGGCGAGATAGGCATAAGCAGCCGAGTGGCTCTTGTTAAAGCCGTAGCCAGCGAACTTCTCCATGTGGTCGAAGACCTTCTCGGCCTTCTTCGGATTGAAACCCTTGCGAATTGCACCTTCGAGAAAGCGCTGGCGCTGTGCTGCCATCTCTTCGATCTTCTTCTTGCCCATTGCGCGCCGCAGCAAATCGGCGTCCCCGAGCGAGTAGCCGGCCAGCAGGTTCGCCATCTGCATAACCTGCTCCTGGTACACCATGACGCCATAGGTTTCTTCCAGAATCTCCTTCATTTCAGGGATCTCGTAAGTCACCTTCGAGCGGCCATGCTTGCGGTCGATGAAGTCATCGATCATGTCCATCGGGCCCGGCCGGTAGAGTGCATTGAGTGCAATCAGGTCTTCCAGGCGATCCGGTGCGTACCGGATCAGAATGTCCTTCATGCCGTCAGATTCAAACTGGAAGATGCCCGAAGTCTGCCCATCACAGAAGACCTTGTAAGCCGCCGCATCATTGAGCGGCAGATCTTCCACCACCACCTTGATCCCCTGATGCCGCTCAATCAGCGCCAGCGTATCGGCAATGATCGTCAGTGTTGTCAGGCCCAGAAAGTCCATCTTGAGCAGCCCGAGTTTTTCGAGGCCCACCATGTCGTACTGGGTGACAATTTCGTCCTTGTTCGTTCGGTAAAGCGGAACAATATCCTTGATCGGCCGCGGCGAGATCACCACACCAGCCGCGTGGATGGATGCGTTCCGGGCCATGCCCTCAAGGCGTACCGCGATATCGAGCAACTCTTGCACCTTCGGATTGGCCTTGGCCATTTCTCCGAAGTTCGGCTCCATCTCAAAGGCCTGCTTCAGCTTGATATTGAGCGGCTGCGTTGGCACCAGCTTGGTCAGCTTGTCGACATCGGCAAAGCTCATATCCATCACGCGCCCAACGTCCTTGATTGCCGCGCGGGCACCAAGGGTTCCAAACGTGATGATCTGAGCCACTTGCTCGCGGCCATATTTCTCGGTAACGTACTTGATCACTTCGCCTCTGCCACGCGTGCAGAAGTCGATATCGATATCAGGCATCGA
>JAPKYY010000819.1 GCA_026394095.1 Acidobacteriota bacterium
GTAAAGGCTGGCCATCCACTCTCGCAGTTCATTCACGCCAAGTGAGGCAATTGGTGGTGCAGGAGTGAAGTGCTCAAGAAATTGCTCGCAATCAATCGCATAATTACGCAGTGTATGAACGCTTGAGGATTGAAGCCCCCGCTCCTCAAGAAAACCCGCGATAGCATTCCGCAAGTCGCTTGCTTCAAACCGGGCCAAACGTTCAGACGGCGACGCTGAAATGCTCATCGAGTTTCTCTAGCGCCCTGCGGCACACCTCGGCATGACGCGCCTTCTTGTCCTTGCGCAAGCGCTTGGCTGTCTCTTCATCGAGCTTCGGCAATAAGTCAAACGTGATGTTGGCGGGCTGGTAATGCTTCGGGTCGGCACTGGAAATATAACTACACAAGCTCCCGATCGCAGTCTCGCGCGGGAAAGCCTTGGGTGCTTCTACTCCCGCAAACTGTGCCGCTGCAAAGCCGGTGGCAATGCTCTCGACATAGCCCTCGACTCCCGAGATCTGCCCGGCAAAAAAGATTCTCGGGTCAGACTTCAACTGAAGCGTCGCTGTCAGCAACTCCGGCCCGTTGATGTAAGTGTTGCGATGAATCTGCCCATAGCGCAGAAACTCTGCATTCTCCAGCCCCGGAATCAGCCGGAAAATCCGCTGCTGCTCCCCGAAGCGCAAATGGTTCTGAAAGCCCACCAGATTGTAGCTATCGCTGCGGCAATTCTCTTTGCGCAACTGCACGATCGCATAAGCCCAGCGCCCGGTGCGCGGATCATCGAGCCCAGTCGGCTTCATTGGGCCAAAGCGCAAGGTCTCGCGGCCTCGTCTGGCCAACTCCTCTACCGGCAGGCATGCCTCAAAAAACGGTGTATTCGGCTGATCTTCGGCGATGTGAACGGGCACACTCTCGCCAGCCAGCAATTCATCGAGAAAGCGCTCGTACTCTTCTTTGTTCAGCGGGCAATTCAGATAGTCATCGGTGCCATCAATGCTCTTGCCCCAACGTGAACCCGCAAACGCAATCTCGGTATTCACCGATTCGGCGTCCACAATTGGACTAATGCTGTCATAGAAGAAAAGCCTGCTTGAGCCGGTGAGCCGGCCAATCTCGGCCGCCATCGCATCGCTGGTTAGCGGCCCGGTTGCGATGATCACCTTTCCGCCAGCCGGGATCGATTTCATCTCTTCACGCACTACGGTGATCTTTGGCTCAGCAGCAATTCGGCGCGAAACTTCTTTGGAGAACTCCACGCGATCTACCGTAAGCGCGTGACCGGCCGGCACGCGGGTATCGCGCGCGATGTCGAGAAGCAGGCTCCCGCCCCGCCGCAATTCTTCCTTGAGCAACCAGGGTGCCGTATTGGCACTCTCGCTTTTGAGTGAATTGCTGCACACCAGTTCGGCCATCTCACTTGTTTTATGCGCCGGCGTAGTCGCAGCAGGCCGCATCTCATAGAGCGTCACTGCGTGCCCCTGCCGCGCCAGTTGCCAGGCCGCCTCGCTGCCCGCGAGGCCAGCACCTACTACATGTATCTGATTGAATTGCACGCGTTTAACCCCATCGTAGCAAGTGATAGAATCCATCCATGCGTTCTTCGAGAAGAGACCTACTCCGCCTTGGTGGCCAAGCTGCCGCCGCCTTCACCGCCGCATCCTATTCGAGGATCCTGGGCGCCAATGACAGAATCAATCTCGGCTGGATTGGAGCAGGCGATCGCGGCACCTACGTCTGCAAAACCTTTAACGACACCAAGCAGGTGGACGTCACTGCCATTGCCGAAATCTGGGGCGACAAACTCGACAAGGCCGTCACCACTTATCCCAATGCCAAGGGCTACGTCGACCACCGCAAACTTCTCGAACAAAAGAATGTCGACGCAGTCCTGATCTCGACGCCAGACCACTGGCATGCCGGCTGCACTATTGATGCATTGAGCGCCGGTAAAGACGTCTACGTAGAAAAGCCCCTCACGCTCACCATCGAAGAAGGCCCCAAAATCGTCAAGGCCGCCCGCGTCAACAACCGCATCTGCCAGGTGGGCATGCAGCAGCGTTCCGGCAGCCACTACCTGCAAGCCAAGAAAGAGTATTTCGATACCGGCAAGCTCGGCAAGATCACCCTCGCCCGCACCTGGTGGCACGGCAACGGCTACCACCTGCGCAAGGCCCCGCAGGTGCTTCAGCAGAAGCCCAGCAATCTCGACTGGGCCCGCTTCCTCGGCCCCCTGAAGTGGCGCGATTACGATCCCCAACAGTACTTCAACTTCCGCGCCTATCTCGACTACGGTGGCGGTCAGGTGACAGACCTCTTCACCCACTGGATCGACGTGGTTCATATGTTCATGAACCAGGACAACCCGATTTCAGCTGTTGCTGCCGGTGGCGTTTATCACTACAAAGACGGCCGCACCGCTCCCGACACCATCCACGTTCTCCTCGAATATCCCAAGGAATGGACAGCCACCTTCGAAGCCACTCTCGCCCCCGGTATCAGAGGCGCAGCTGTTGAGATGTGCGGCACCGAAGGCCGCCTCTATATCGACCGCAGCAAGTACGAATTCTGGCCCAACGAACGCAATGCCCAGCCCATTGTCGTCAAGTCTGAGCGAGATCAAACGATCGAACACGTGGCGAATTTCCTCGATTGCTGCCGCTCACGCAAGCTGCCCAATGGCGACGTACAGATCGGCCACCGCTCCGCGCAAGCCAGCCACCTCGGCAACATTGCTTATCTGCAAAAGCGCCGTCTCAATTTCGATCCGATCCGCGAAGAGATTCTGCCACTCTAATGACGCGCCGCAGCTTTATCTCAACGACTGCGCTATCTGCCGCAGCAGCGCAGCAGCGCCCGCGCAACATCATCTTCATACTCACGGACGATCATCGCTACGATGCGATGGGCTTTCTCAAGGGTCAGAGCTTTCTCGAGACACCGCATCTGGACGCAATGGCCCGCAACGGTATCCACGTGCCCAACGCCTTCGTCACTACCGCCTTGTGCTCTCCGTCGCGAGCCTCGATTCTTACGGGTCAATACGCCCACAAGCACCGCGTTGTCGATAACAACAACCCTGTCCCCCCGGGAACAAAATTCTTCCCCGAACTCCTCCAGAAGAAAGCCAATTACCAGACCGGTTTCTTCGGCAAATGGCATATGGGCGGAGAAGGCGACGACCCCCAACCAGGTTTCGACAAGTGGGTGAGCTTCCGTGGCCAGGGCACCTATTCTCCAACCAGAAACGGCCTGAACATCGATGGTAAGAAGGTGCCGCAGAAGGGCTACATCACCGACGAGCTCACTGATTACGCTCTCGACTGGCTTGGCAAAACCGATTCGCAACGCCCCTTCTTCATGTATCTTTCGCACAAGGCGACGCACTCGGAATTCGAACCCGCTGCCCGCCATAAAGGCAAATTCGCCAACGCCAAGTTTGTCTATCCGAAGTCTTACGCGCCAGCCAAGCCCGAGCAGCGCCTGCCTATGTGGGTGCAGAACCAGCGCAATTCCTGGCACGGCGTGGAATATCCATATCACTCGAAGCTCGACATTGAGGAATACTATAAGCGCTACGCCGAAACGCTCTGCGCCGTAGACGACAGCGTAGGTCGCGTCATGGACGCCCTGCGCAGCCGCAACCAGCTCGAATCGACTCTGGTGATCTACATGGGCGACAACGGCTTCGCCTTCGGCGAGCACGGCTTGATTGATAAACGCACTGCCTACGAAGAGTCGATGCGTGTGCCGATGCTACTGCAGTGCCCGGAACTTTTCGGGCGCGGCAAGAAGCTTAACGAAGTGATCGCCAACATCGACATCGCCCCTACCTGCCTTGAAGCCGCCGGCGTCAAGCCTGAGATGGAAATTCAAGGCAAAAGCTTTCTCGGTCTCGCCCAGGGCAAGAAAACCGAATGGCGTGACGGGCTGCTTTACGAATACTACTGGGAACGTAATTTCCCACAAACCCCAACGGTTCATGCCATCCGTGGCGACCGATACAAGTACATCCGCTACCAGGGTCTCTGGGATCTCGACGAGCTGTATGATCTGCAGAATGACCCGCTCGAGATGCAGAACCTGATCGAGTCGCCGCAACACAAATCGGTCGCCATTGAGATGAACAAAAAACTCTTCGCGATTCTCGAATCCACCGGCGGCATGTACATCCCTCTCAATGCCGACCGCACGCTCAATCAATCGGACAAGCGCAACGGCGAAGGATCGAAAGCCGCCCAATTTCCAGCCTCGATCCTGAAATAGATGCGCCGCCGTAGTCTGATCCTGTTGCCCTTTGGCCTACGCGCCGAATCTGTCGTCCTCCCCAACGGCATCTACCGCGACAAAGCCCTCCGCTTCGATGGCAAAGGCCTCAGTATCCGCGCGGAAACCCCCGGTGGAGTAATCCTCACCGGATCATCCACCCTCACGATTAGTGGCGAAGGCAACACCGTCGAAGGCCTCCACTTCAAAGACGGTGCCGCCCCCAAAGCCATCATCACTATCCATGGCAAGCGCAACCGCGTCACCAACTGCGCCATCACCAACTACAACGGCACAGATAAAACCATCGATTCGAAGTGGGTCTCCCTCTACGGCGAAGACAATGAGTTTGATCACAACTACATCAGTGGCAAGACCAACCGTGGCACCACTCTGGTGGTCTGGCTCCAGCAGGGCGACACGGAAGGCGCAAAACACCGCATCCATCACAACCACTTCGGCCCACGCGAGCCTCTAGGCGAAAACGGTGGCGAAACCATCCGCATCGGAGACTCTTCCACCTCGCTCCAGCCTGGCCTCTGCTTGATCGAGAACAACTGGTTCACCGGTTGCGATGGCGAGATCGAAATCATCTCAAACAAAAGCTGCGGCAATCTCTACCGCGCCAACGTCTTCAAGGCCTGTGACGGCACGCTCACTTTGCGCCATGGCAACGGCTGTAAGGTTCAAGGCAACGTCTTTTACGGCGACAACTACAAGCGCGCCGGTGGAGTTCGCATCATCGGAGAAGACCATCTCGTTGAGGAGAACTACTTCGAAAACCTCCCCGGCACCGGCAACCGCGCTGCAATCTCCTTCATGCAAGGCATCGTCGACACCCCTCTCAACGGCTATGCTCAAGTCAAACGTGCGAATGTCCGCAACAATACGATCATTCACTGCGCAGAGCCCATCGCACGCAGTGTCAAAGGTGCCAAAACCACCCTCGAGCCAATCGAAGTCACGATAGAGAACAACAACATCGATCCCAAGTCTGTATCGATTCCCAAACACATCCCACGCAACGAGGCAGGCCCCACATGGCTGAAGTCTGGCTAAGAAATCTTCC
>JAPKYY010000068.1 GCA_026394095.1 Acidobacteriota bacterium
ATGACAGCCAAGACATTCAAGTTTTCTTTCAAGTGCCTCTTTGTGTGAGAACTGCCTCTCTTGCCCAAGCAAGGGCAGACATATCAAAACTAGCTTTTGTAGGTGACGTGCCAAGTCTTCTTTCCTACATCGCCGCCAAGAGCAAAGTGGTACCGTGCGCGAGAGAAATCGGTTTGGGCATACGCTTTGATTTCAATTCTAACGGTGAGTTGGGTACATTTGGATATGGGTCCAACTGACGCCAAAATGAAGGCACGTACTCGGCAGGCGGATGAATTTGTTCGTACCGCCTGGCAAGAGTCAGTAGCAGAAGCACAACGCCAGAAGAGTTGCGTGCTCGCTGTGGGTGGTTATGGGCGCGAGGAGTTGTTTCCTCATTCTGATATCGACCTCCTGATTCTTGAGGATCCTGGCACCTTTTCCCCTGGCGAGCTTGGAGAATTCTTACGTCGAATTTGGGATGCCGGGTACCGGGCGAGCCATAGTGTCCATACCGTTGCAGACTGCAAGCGAATCAGCCCGGGCAATGTGGAGTTCAGCATCAGCTTGCTCGACCGCCGCATGCTGGCGGGCAATCCAACAATTGCCAAAAGTTGTGATGATGCCTGTCGCAAGCCACCGCCCGATTTGGCTGCGGAACTGGCCCGAATGACAGATCGCCGCCACGAGCGATTTCAATACACGATTCAGCATCTTGAGCCGGATATCAAAGAGACCTGCGGTGGCCTTCGGGACCTGAATGCTGTTCGGTGGTTTGCCAAGCTGGGCATTGATCAAACTCCCGATCTGGCCCATGAGAGTGAGGTTTTATTCGCAATCCGCTGGGCCTTGCATGAACACCTCGGTCGCGACCAGAATGTTTTGCGCTTCGCCGAGCAGGACGCGCTCTCATCGCAACCGGAAGCATTCATGCGTGAGTACTTCCGGCAGGCGCGCAGGATCTACGCAGCTTGTCGTGAGTTGAAGGAGCGAGTCCTCGACAGGCGCCCCGGGCTCATGGGGACCTTCTTTGAGACTCGATCGAAATTGTCGAATGAAGAATTCACTGTTTCCCGCGAGCAGATTCTGTTGCGTCATCCCGCCGCATTTCAGACCGACCCGAGCGCTACCCATCGACTCTTCGCTTTCCAGGCGCGACACGGTCTGAAACTGGCGCGTGACACCCAGAAACGGATCCAGCCTGTCCCGCAGTGGACGTGGAAAGAATGGCGCACGATTCTTGAATTGCCACATGCGGCGATGGCTCTCCGGCTGATGGCCGAGACTGGATTTCTGAGTTCGCAGTTGCCGGAATGGGAGCATGTGGACTGTCTGGTGGTTAGGGATTTTTATCACCGCTACACGGTGGATGAGCACACGATCATCGCGCTGGAAAATCTGGAAGCTCTGGGCTTTGAGCAACAGCAGTTCGGCGCACTCTGGACGAATTGTGAAACAAAGGCGCTCCTTCGTTTTGCTTTGCTCCTTCACGATGCGGGCAAAGGTATGGGTGGAGATCACGATGCTCGTGCTGTGGAGATGGCCGGCGAAATTGGGGCGCGGATCGACATGCCCCCTGCAGACCAGGCAGTGGTGCAAAGATTGATCGGCGAGCACTTGTTTCTGGGAACTCTGATCAGTACTCGAGATCTCGCCGACCGTGACGTCACGCAGCAGGCAGCTCATCGCATGGAGACCAAGGAGTATCTTGGAATGTTGACGCTGCTCACCGTAGCCGATTCCAGCGCAGTTTTCCCCGGGGCTATGACGACTTGGCGGCGATCCCAGCTATGGCATGCACATACTGCGATTGAGCGCGAACTCACGAAAGAGCTTGAAGACGACCGTATTGCCGAGCCTGCTGCTGCGGCTGGCGAATTGGCTGAATTTGTGAAGGGATTCCCGACGCGCTATTGGTTCCGGACAAGTGATGCTGAGCGTGAGCAGCATTTTTCTCTGTCGATTGCTGCTACTCAGATCGGCGTTTCGTGTGATTTGCGACGCAGGCAGGATGACTGGCAATTGACGGTTGTTACCAGGGATCGCCCGAGGCTTCTGGCTGACCTTGCGGGTACCATTGCCAGCTTTGGCATGAACATTCTCAAGGCTGAAGCATTCGGGAATGCGCGTGGCGAGGTTCTCGATCTGTTTGTGTTTTCTGATCCGATGCGCAGTCTTGAACTAAATCCCCCTATCGTGGATGAGCTGCGTGAGGCTACCCGGCGAGTCGTGTTGGGAAAAGAAACGGCGGAGCGGCTGCTCAAGAGAAGGTCCAAGACGATTGTGCGTTACCGGTTGCAGATCGATACGGTGTTGCGATTTGACAACGAAACTTCAAAAGCTGCGACGCTTCTCGAATTGCAGGCGCAAGACCGCCCCGGTCTTCTCTACGACCTGGCAAGAACGATTTCACAGCACAACTGCGAGATTGACACCGTCTTGCTGCATACAGAAGGGCAGCGGGCCGTCGATGTGTTCTATTTGCGCTCGGGTGGCGCAAAGTTGACACCCGAGCACGTCAGTCAATTGGAAATCAGCCTGAAAGAGGCTATGGCAGGCTAATGGACGCCGTGGCTGAGAACTTTCGGCCATCGCTATTCACCAGCGAAGCTTCGACCGAATAGATGCCCGGGCTGAGCCCACTTGCAGGCAGGTTTTCCTGCCAGACTTCTTCGCCTCTGACAGACAGCTGGCGCTGTACTGCAGGAAAGAGTTTATCGGCGCTCCAGAAATAGACGGTTTCGTTGCGATCGTTTCGAATGACGAAGTTGTAGGTTTGGCCTGAGTTGAACTGGAGCAGCAGTTCACGATCGGTCGTGTTGGTGAGGACGATCTTTGCGGCGATCTGGTTTCGAAGCGGGGTGAGCGATAGCGAGAAACCAATGTTCGCTTCCTTGATGTAGGTGATGCCACCGATCTGGGCGTAGACCAAGTCCAGCGTGCGCTCTCCAATGAAGGACGTCTCAGAACGCTGCACCATGCCAAGGTAAGGTACGAAGACTTCCTGCCGTAATCCAGTATCTGCGCAGATGCCGCCGGAATAGCGAATCAACTTTGCTGTGTCAGAGGAGCCGAGGGGCCCTTTGTAATTGAATGGCTTCTCTTCGGCGCGCCCCTTCTGCTGGCAGTCGGAGGCACCACTCGGAAATTCGCTCGTATCGAATAGTAAAAAAGGAACTTCTGCCTTCTTCAATTCATCCCACTGATAGAAGTTTCCGTTTGAGCTTTGACGGATCAAGACGGGGCTGTTCGCGTAGCCTTCCAGCCGGTGGTAGCTTTGTCCAGAGATCTCTTTTTGCTCCCCAATTCGCAGGCTAAGCGGGCTTGCTCCGTTGAGCGATCTGTATACCCATGTGCTACCGGGCACCAAAGGGAAGTAGTCTGGAACTTGGGCGAGCAGGCTCGCAACTGAGAATAAGAATAGGAAAACGCGTTGCTTCATAACGAAAAAATGTCCTTTGACTTTCTGGTCGTGGGCGCGGGTGTGGCGGGACTGAGGGCGGCGATCACCTTGGCCGAGCAGGGAACAGTACTCGTTGTCGCCAAGGACACGCTGGAAGAATCCTCTACTGAATACGCGCAAGGCGGAATCGCAGTAGCTCTCTCCGATGATGATAATTTTTCTCTTCATTTGCAAGACACTTTGATGGCCGGGGACGGACTTTGTTACGAACCGGCGGTTCAAGCCCTTGTGCAGGAGGGGCCGCAGCGGATCGATGAGCTTCTGCACTGGGGAGCAAACTTCGACAAAGAGAACGGTCAGTTTATGATGGCGCGCGAAGGGGCGCACAGCCGGAGTCGTGTTCTGCACGCTGGCGGGGATTCCACCGGCAGGGAGATTGCGCGTGCTTTATATGAGAAAGCGCTCTCGCAACCCAATCTCAGTTTTCAGAGTTTTGCCGCAGTGACCGATCTTTTGATGGAGGACGGTGTTGTCAGTGGGGCCGTTGCCTACGATCAGAAGACGCGGCGGCGAATTGATGTCCATGCCCGGGCCGTATTGCTCGCTACCGGTGGCGCGGGGCAATTGTTTGTCAATACGACCAATCCGACGGTTGCCACCGGCGACGGCATTGGCATCGCATATCGAGTTGGGGCAGAAGTCGCAGATGTCGAGTTCATTCAGTTTCATCCCACTGCCTTGTTCATTCCGGGCCGGCCCAGATTTCTGTTAAGCGAGGCCTTGCGTGGGGAAGGCGCCTTTCTTCGAAACATCAATGGCGAACGCTTCATGCACCGTTACCACGCGATGGAAGAACTGGCTCCTCGCGATGTCGTGAGCCGCTCGATTATTGCCGAGATGCGGGCAACGAATGCCACGCACGTATTACTCGATCTAAGTCACAAGGACGCCGACTGGATCCGGCATCGCTTCCCAACCATTTACGAGACCTGCTTTCGATTTGGAATTGATTTGACCAGGCAGGCCGCGCCAGTGCATCCTGCCGCGCACTACATAATGGGCGGAGTTCGTACAGACTTGCACGGGCAAACG
>JAPKYY010000836.1 GCA_026394095.1 Acidobacteriota bacterium
AATCCGAGCAGCGGCACACCCTTCAGCCAGCCCTGAAAGAGTTCTTTGCCCGTGCCGTGAAAGCAAAAGCGGTCACCCAGAAACTCCGCCTGGGAACACAAGTACTTTCTCACCCGAGTCTTACCCCAGAACGAAAACACCCCCAGAGTGAGAATCGTAAGCAGTAGATGATAGATCCTCATGCCAAATAGATCTGTACCAACTCCGTGATAGACAAAGCGATTCGTGGGCGGTACTTTGGGGTTCCATTCAAAGACAGGCTCTTGCACTGCAGGGGCAGATTCCTCAGTTAGGCCAAGCATCTGGGTAGGCGCAATTTTCACTGATCCGAAGCTTCCCTCCGACAATTCTCGTACCCTGCGTTGCACCTTGCGTTGCATCGCTAGAAACAAACCCAACAAAACGACAATCGTCCCGCCCCAGGCCAGCAATGCAGTCCGAAATGCCTTCTGCGGCCCATCTTTGCTCAAGGCATCTTTCGTTGCGGACATTTGATCGTTGAGTATCCGCTGTTGAACCGCGCTTGCCTCCTTCATTCGCCCTGCCAGTTCATACCCCTTGGCAAGCTTGCTCAAAACTCCGTTGGGATAGGTATCAAGTTGGTTGAGGGACTCCTTTGCCGCAACGGCAATTTCAAATTTCTTGACTGCCTCTGCCGGTTGCCGTTTCGCCAGATACAGATCCCCAAAGCTTTCAGCCACATATGCCAGTTTGGCCACCGCGTTGCTTCGAGCGTCATTGAGTCCGGCAGCAAAGCATTTCTCTGCGAGGTTGACATTTCCTGACTTCAAGTGGTTTGTCACCGCATCGAGCCAGGCATCTGGAAGCCAACTCTTGTCGATATCTCGAAGCCCCTCAAAAGCCTCTGCCGCGCGCTCGTAGTTCTCTGCAGCGATCCCAAACTTCTTTTCGATTTCGTCCAGCCCAGCCAGTCCTGCAAATACTTCTCCTTCGCGCCGATTGTGTTCAGCCAGCTTCACCGCCTTGTCTTGAAGACGTAAAACTCGAAGCGCTTCAGTCCAGATCTCCCTGGCCTTGGGCTTGTCCGTATAGCGGATCTTCTTTGCTAACTCGATGAGTGCGTCGACGCTTTCGGGCTTGCCGGAAGCCAATTCTTTGGTTACAACCTGACGATACTCAGCGATCAATTCCCAGCGTAATCTTTCCTGGCTACTGCTGATCAATGTTCGATAGGCGGCAAGCAGTTCTTTCCAATTTCTCAGGTAGAGCCTGCGAGCTTCCTCTCTGGCTTTCTCATAAACTTCCCGCTGAAAGTCCGGTTCTTGCTTCTCTTCAAACTCCTGCAATGCATCGATGTACAACTCGAATCGATCTCGACGCGCAGGCCCCCGATACTCCATTTGCAAATCCACTGCCTGCCGGAGATTCTCCAGCATCGATTTCGGATTCTTGCTCTGCCTTTGCAGGTTCGCAATTTGTAGATACCGCTTGCTGGCGGCAACAGACTTCGGCCCTTCCAGCTTCTCCACCATTGCAAGGCTGTCACTCACCGTCGCCAAAGCTTGGTTCAGCCCTTCGGGGATCTCAAACTGTTTTGACAAGTGCACTAACTCATCCGCGAATGGAATACCTTCTGGATGGATCTCCTTGGAAATGGAGATCGCTGATTTCAGCAATTCCGGTCTCCGGTTCGCCCCGCCGCACTCACTGTCCCACTCAGCCACATCACAGGCGTCCAGGAGCCTGTTCACCACAAAGAGCCGCCACCAGTCAGATTTGGGAAGTTCCGGTAGAGCCTTTTCGGCTGCAAGCCAGTCTTCCACCTTTAATTCGTAGCTCTCCTTCTTACCGGCCTCAAGGTATTTTGTCCATTTCTCTTGAGCTACTAACCAACGACCAGACCCCAATTGAAACGCCGTACCTTCTTCGCACTCGCTGTCCCGCCCAAACCCATTCGGCTATCGATAGGCAACTACGGGATGCAAAGTCTCGATGTCGACAAAGCACTGGAACAAATCCACAGCATTGGCTACGACGGTGCAGAGCTATGCCTCATGGAGGGTTGGCCCAGCGAACCTTTCAAGTTGAATGTCCCCGCACGCCGCCGCATTCGCGAGCAACCCCTTCCCATCACGTCCATGATCGAGAACCTGAACCTCTTGGTCTCCGATCCGGAATACGCGCGCCACCTGGACCGCATCCGTATCGCGGCCGCCCTCGCCCTGGACATTTCTGAGAAGAATCCACCTCTACTGCAAACCGTCTTGGGCGGCAAGCCGGAAGAATGGGAGCAGGTAAAGGGCAAGATGGCCATACGTCTCGCAGGCTGGGCCCGCGTTGCTGAAGAGAACGGCATCAAATTGGCGGTGAAGTCCCACATCGGCAGCGCCTCAGACACCCCCGAAAAACTCATCTGGCTCCTTGATCAGGTCAAAAGCCCCGCCCTCAGCGGCATCTATGACTACAGCCATTTCCAACTCTTAAACCTCGATCTCGAAAAGACTCTCAATACTCTCCTGCCTAGCTCTTCATTCATCACAGTCAAAGACGGACGCCTCGTCGATGGCAAACCGCAGTTCCTGCTCCCCGGCGACGGCACAACCGACTACAATAAATATTTCAAACTGCTCAAGGCCAAAAACTATCGTGGCTGGATGCTGGTTGAGATCAGCCGGCAACTCCAGGTCCAGGCCGGCTTCGACCCGATCGCTGCCGCCCGCAAGTCTTATCAAAAACTGGCACCATTCTTGACCCCAAAATAGCCTCAACCATGCCCAAGAGTTGTATCGTGGAATTTGGGGATTCCCCGCAGGAGTTTTACACACTTGAGTGAGATCATTTACCCCCTTTCGCTGCAGGCGAATGGCGGCCCTCTTTTTACCGACGGAGTCTGGTCCGGCTATGTGGCCTTCGACATTCCTGGCCTTACGCTAGCCCAACTCGAAGCTGTCGCCCGCTACTACTACAGCTTGGGCTACGGCTATTTTTGCCCCACCATGGTCACCTCGAGTCCCGAGGCCTATCAGGCCAATCTTCCTGTCTTCCGCGCAGCCCGCGACTTTGATTGGGGGCAGGGAATTCTCCCTCCGCACCTCGAAGGCCCCTTCTTCTCTCCAGACTGCATGGGCGCACACAACCCCACCCTCCGTCAGGACCCCACCATCGCCTTCGCCGATAAGCTCCTCAACTGGTCCGGTGGCTTCATCGGATTCATCACGATGGCCCCGGAGCGCCCCGGCGCACTCGACACCATTCGTCACCTCACCAGCAGAGGAGTCAGCATCAGCCTCGGCCATATGAATCCCATTGTGGAAGACATCCAGGCCGCACTCGAGGCCGGTGCCACATCCTTCACTCACGTCCTCAACGCTGCCACCCGCGACAAGCTTTCGGCCAAAGACCTCCGCATGGTCGCTCAATTTACTGACCGCCGCGCCTGGTCGATGATCATCCCCGACGCAGTCCACGTCCCTGCTTATGCAGTCCAGTTGATGTCACAAAGCAAGGGCCCGGATAAAGTGATTTTTGTTTCCGACGAAAGCCCTCTCATCGGCGCTCCAGTCGGCACAACGGTAACTCTTTGGGGCCACACCTTTGAAATCCGCAAAGACGAAGCTGGCCGCATCCGCTCTTACGATCTCAGCGGCTCCTGCACTTCGCTGATCGAGTGCATGAATATCGCAATCGGTTGGGGCGTCGCGCGCGACGTGGTAGAAGCCGCAGTCACCACTAATGCTGCAGCCTTCCTGGCCCCTGCGCTCACGCGCTTGAAAATCTCCCTCGATCACAAGCCAACTCATACCCAGGGCGTCTCCTTTCACGACGGCGTCTACACCCCCGGAGCCCATCACTAGATGCAACTTGTAGTTCCCTCAATCACCCCTAGCCTCGATCCCGACTTCCGCCCTTCTGCCCTCGCCTGGCGCGCCTTCGCACAGCACATCGAAGGCAACTCGCAACCCATACGCATTGCCATCGAACAAGGTGACAGCTCCACTTACGTATTCAACCGCAACATCTCCCGCGACGACATTGCCGTCAACCTGCGCTTCCTCGAACGTGAAGTCAAGTTTCTGCTCTGGGCCGTCGGTGGCTTCCGCATCCACATGGATGCACCAGAAGACCTGGTCTCCCTCCTTCGTAATTACATCTATCGCTACGATGCCAATCGGCTCTTCGATCTTGAAGTGATGGGCCCCACAATCTACGGCCACCCCTGCGAAATTGTCTATGCTCCAGGCGATAGGTTTCCTGCAGCCTCTCACGTAACACTCCCTCTTGGCCGTCACACCGGAGGCTGTCGCGTAGCCATCGATAAAGGTGCCTCCGACATCAAAGCCTATGCAGAGCAAGACGGCGTCACAACTTTCTCTGGAGAGTTCAAGTGGGATCCCAAACCCCAAACCGATCCCGCTTATCACAACAAACACATACGCAATGCGATCGCGACTGCCGCTGCAACCCTGCCGCGAGTAGATGCGATTGGCATCAGTTCGGCCGGCGTCTATATCGCCAATGAGCCGCGCGTCGCTTCCCTCTTCCGCGGCCTCTCTCG